>JBBROR010000036.1:0-17282 GCA_038229175.1 Acetobacterales bacterium
CGAGGCGCTGCTGGCACTGCGCATCGAAGACAATCTCAGCAAGGAGCATATCCTCGAACTCTACCTCAACGAGATCTATCTCGGCCTGCAGGCCTATGGCGTGGCCGCCGCCGCCCAGGCCTATTTCAACAAGTCGCTGGATGAACTGACCATCCCCGAAGCGGCGTTCCTCGCAGCCCTCCCCAAGGCGCCCAACAACTACAACCCGTTTCGCTACCCCGACGCCGCCCGCGCACGTCGTGACTTCGTCATCGACCGCATGGCCCAGGACCGCGCGATCACGGCCGAGGAAGCCATCTCCGCCAAATCCACCTCGGTGCAGCCGGCAGCCTTCCGTCGCGCCGAAACCCTGGCCGGTGGCGAATACTTCACCGAAGACGTGCGCCGCTGGATGATCGACGAGTTCGGGGCCGAGAAAACCACCCAAGGCGGCCTGTCGGTCCGCACCACCCTGGATCCCGTCCTGCAAACCGCCGCCGACAAGGCGCTGCGCGAGGGGCTGATGCGCTACGACCTGCGGCGCGGCGGCTGGCGCGGCCCGGTGTCGCGCATCGTCACGGGCCCGAATTTCCGCAACGCCTGGGCCGCCTCCCTCGCCGCCCTGCCGCATCCCCCCGGCCAACTCGCCGAATGGCGCACCGGCGTGGTCCTGGAAAACACCGACACGGAAGCAAAGATCGGCTTTCTCGAACGCCTCCCCGGCATCCCCACGCCCGCGCCCCGCGTGCTGTCCCTGGCCGTGTCAGACCTCGCCTGGGCCAAGCCCAACAAGGCCGGCCAACTCGGCCCGTCCCCGCGCAAAATCACCGATGTCGTCCAACCCGGAGACGTCGTGATGATCGAGGTGCTGCCCCCCACCGCCGGTCCATCAAGCAGTGGGCAAGGCCGAGCGGCCGCACGCCCCGAGCGTCTGGCGCTGCGCCAGGTGCCCACCGTGCAGGGCGCCCTGGTCTCGCTCGACCCCGCCACCGGCCGCGTGCTGGCCATGTCCGGCGGCTGGAGCTTCGAAAACAGCCAGTTCAACCGCGTCTCCCAGGCCAACCGCCAGCCCGGCTCCAGCTTCAAGCCGTTCGTCTACCTCACCGCGCTGCAGGCCGGCATCTCCCCCAGCCAGCGCTTCCTCGATGCACCCTTCGTGGTCGACCAGGGCGCCGCCGGCAAATGGCGGCCGGGCAACTACGAGCTGGATTTCAACGGACCCGTGCCGCTGCGCATCGCGTTGGAAAAATCGTTGAACCTCGTCACCGTCCGCGTCGCCGACAAGGTCGGCATGGAGGCCGTGGCCAAAAATGCCATCGCCTTCCACGTGGTCGACAACATGCCCCGCGTGCTGCCGGCCGCCCTTGGCGCCGTCGATACCACCGTGCTGCGCCAGGCCGGCGCCTATGCCAGCCTCGCCGCCGGCGGACGTGAAGTCATCCCCACGCTGATCGACAGCGTGCAGGACCGGGACGGCCGCGTGATCTGGCGGCCGGATCGCAGGCCCTGCACCACCTGCGCCGATGCGGCAAAGCCCCCCACACTGGCGGACCCGCGCGCCCAGATCGCCGACGCCCCCAGCGTGTTCCAACTCGTGACCATGATGCAGGGCGTGGTCCAGCGCGGCACCGGCGCCAAGGCGGGCGAGGGCCTCGGCCGTGCCATCGCCGGGAAAACCGGCACCAGCCAGGATTTCAACGATGCCTGGTTCGCCGGCTTCACCCCCGATCTCGTGACAGTGGTGTGGATGGGCTACGACACACCCACCACGCTCGGCAACAACGAGACCGGCGGCTCGGACTCCGCCCCGATCTGGCGCGATTTCATGGCGGTGGCCCTCAAGGGCCGGCCCAACCTCAAATTCCAGGTGCCTGCGGGCGTGGCGCTGGCCAGTTGGGACAGCGGCAGCGGCACCGTCACGGACGGCTTCAAACCAGACCAGCCGCCAGGCGCCTCCGGCCCCACGGGCGGCCTGCCAACCGGCGCCGTGGCGGACACAGGCGCGCCCGGTCCAGCCCAGGCCGCCGCAGGTGTGGACACCGGCCTGGGTGGCCTGTATTGAACCGCCCCGTCGTCCAGCGCCCCTCTCAGGTGATGTGAACCCATGTCCGCCGAATCCGACTCCCTCAACGACCAGATCAAGCAGTCCGTAATACTGCTAAGGAGGCATCTTTGACTGGGATGCCGCCACAGCCCGCCTCGACGAACTGAACAACCAGGTCGAAGACCCCGACCTGTGGAAAGACCCCGCCGCCGCCCAGGCGCTGATGCGGGAACGCAACGCCGTCGCGTCGGGCATGGAAGCCGTCACGCGCATGGAGCGCGACGCCGCAGACGCCATTGAACTGATCGAGATGGCCGAGGCCGAGGCCGACCAGGCCATGGTCAAGGAAGCCGTCACCGCGCTCAAGGCCCTGGCCCTGGAAGGCAAGCGCCGCGAAATCGAAAGCCTGCTGTCCGGCGAGGCCGACGGGCTGGACTGCTTTGTGGAAATCAACGCCGGTGCAGGCGGCACCGAGGCGCAGGACTGGGCCGAGATGCTGCTGCGCATGTACACCCGCTGGGCCGAAACCCGCGGCTACAAAACGCAGATCATGGAAGAATCAGAAGGCGAGCAGGCCGGCATCAAGTCCGTCACCATTCAAATGACCGGCCCCGCCGCGTATGGCTGGATGAAGACTGAAATGGGCGTCCACCGCCTGGTCCGCATCAGCCCGTTCGACTCCGCCGCCCGCCGCCAAACCAGTTTTGCGAGCGTCTATGTCTATCCCGTCATCGACGACACCATCGAGATCGAGATCGATCCGTCGGACCTGCGGGTGGACACCTATCGCGCGTCCGGCGCCGGTGGCCAGCACGTCAACAAGACCGAGTCAGCCATCCGCATCACCCATATCCCGTCCGGGATCGTGGTGGCCTGCCAGACCGACCGCAGCCAGCATCGCAACCGCGCCACCGCCATGGGCATGCTGAAGGCCCGCATGTACGAGGCGGAACTGCAACGCCGCGAGGCGGCATCCGCCAGCACCGAGGCCGCCAAAACCGATATCGGCTGGGGCCATCAGATCCGCAACTACGTCCTCGCCCCCTACCAGCTCGTCAAGGATCTGCGCACCGGTGTCGAAAAGGGCAACCCGTCCGCCGTGCTCGACGGCGAGCTTGACGACTTCATGGCAGCAGCCCTGGCCGCAAGAGCCGGCGCCACCCGTTCGGAAGCCAGCGCCCAGGCCTCCTGATCCGTAGGGTGGGCCGCGCTTTGGCGCCCCACCAAACCGCCCGCCAGCCTCTCCCCCACCTACTGCCCCGTGCACAGCGGAATAAGCTTCTCCGCCAAAGCCAGCACGTCGGCCGGCAGCGGCTTGCCCACGCTGGCCTGCCCCTCCGGCACCTTCGCAATCGCCAGGGTCAGAAAGTCGATGAACGGTGCAGAATCCGTGCGCTGCGGCACGGTGTAGCGCGCGCCGGAATTGTTCACCATGAAGTAGCGCTCGGCATATTGCGGCTGCGGGCTGGCCGGGTCGCTGATCGCCTCGCAGAGCTTGTAGGTCGTGCCGCCGATCTCCGATTCGCCAAGCAGGCGCCGAACCCCGCGCGACCCCTGGTGCGGAATGACGGTCCAGGTGAACGAGCCCTGGCGCTCGCCCAACACAGGCGCCAGCACCACCTTGTCCGGCTTGTTCGCCAGATGCGTCAGCGTGATGCCCACGCTGGTCTTGAACAGAATACGATCGGCCGGCGTTTCGGACGGATACGTGAACCGATAGGCCAGCGCACTGCGCTGCGCGTCGGTGCCCATCACCGCGGCCGGCTGCAGCATGGAGCCCGCAACAAACACCGCCCCGCCCACGATCAGCATGATCACCAGCAGGATGATCGGCACCCGCCAGCTTCTGCGCGGCGCACGCGGCGTGGGTTCGCTCGACAAGCCCACCTGCTCGCCGGCGGCAAAGGCGATCGTCGCACCGCGCGCGGTGGGCGCTACGGCCATGTACTGCTCAGCCATCCGAAACTCTCCTACCAGCGGAAAATGCCGCAACGCCGAAATGAGTCTAAGGCGCGAGCAGCAACACCACAACCTGACTCGGCACAAGCGTGATCCCCGGGGCGTTGGTGGAGTTGCTGATATGCATCGACGTCAGCCGCGTGGCCGGCACACCGCCGAACAGCACGGTGAACGCGGCGGTCAGCGGGCGGCACGGCCCCATCACCGTGCCAGACGCCACACCGGTCGCCACCCCCGCATTGTCGCCATTGGTCAGCGGCTTCACCGTCATCAGATTATGCGCCGGCATGGCCAGAATGTTCACGATCACCTGGCTCGGGATCGCCGTGGGGGCAAGTGCGATATTCGGATAAGGGATCGGCACCACCGCGGGGCCGGCCGGGGTCAGGCATACATCGGGGAACGACAGCTCCATCCCCATCATCTGCGTGTTGGCAAACATCGTAAAACCTCACCCCATGTGGATCTGCGCGGCGTCGATCCGCACCACGGTATCGGCCGAGATGAACGCCTGCTTCGCCTGGATCTGCACCGTGCCGGTGGCGGCGTGGTCGATCTCTCCGGCGCGCACATGATCGGTCTGCTCGACCAGCCGCGTGCTGCGTCGGGCCCGCAGCAACGTATGTTCGGCGAAACTCTCCACCAGCTCGGCCACCACGCGCAGAACGCCCACATGCCCCGTGATGCGGCGGCCCACGTGCACAACCTCGTCCACCACGCTGCGCAGCACGGACGCGTGCACCGCAACCTCATGGCCCGCAACCCGCGCGGTCGCACCGGCATCCACCGCCACATCGTCGCGCGCCGCCAGCCGCAGCGCGCCGCCGGTGGCCGCAATGGTCAGGTCGCCCTCGGCCAGCAGCAGCATCGGCGCCGTCCCGTGCCGTTCCAGCACCGCCAGCACCCAGGTCGTTTCGCCGGCCTCGGCAATCAGCACCGCATCTCCCGGCTCCGGCTGCACCAGGCAGCTGAACGCCAGCCGCGCCTGCCGGGCAAAGCCATTGGCGGCGATCTGCACCACACGTCCGCTGCGGGCCAGCACGGTGGCAATGGTGTCGGCGCGGCAGGCAAGGCCCGTCTCAAGGCCGACGCGATGCATGGCGTTCACGAACAGAATCCTTTCTCAGCTTCGGGCACGCAGATGCCAGTCTTCGCCCATCGACCGACCCTGGTCCGTGGCGAAGGCGCCGGCCCGGCTGCCGATGCGCATATCGACATCTGAAATGGCGTGAAAATTCGTCCGCATCAGCGTGACACCGGTCAGATCGGCACGGTCCAGCATCGCGTGGCTGAAATCCGCATAGGTCAGGTCCGCACCTGACAGGATGGCGCCTGGCGCCTTCAGCCGCGTGGCGATCGTCTGATACATGCGGGCGTTCGAAAAATTCGCCGCCGTGGCGTCCGCATCCACCAGAATGGCATTGCCAAAATCCGCGCCCGCGAAATTTCCCTCGTCCAGCTGCGCCTTCTGCAGCACCGCCATGCCAAGATTGACCCCGGGCGCGGATGCATTGGTAAATATCGCCTCGATGAACATCGACTGCGACAGGTCGGCGTGCGCCAGGTTGCAGCCGGTGAAATCGGATTTGTTCAGCAGGCAGGACGGCGCCTTGAACCCCTGCAGATCCCGCCCGGCGAAATTCGCGCCCACCATCGCCACGCGGTGAAAGCTGGTGCCTTCCAGCACCGCCGCCCGCAGATCGGCGTCCAGCAGCACCGCGCGATGCAACGCCACGCCCGACAGGTCGATCCCCACCGTGGTGCAGCCGGTGATGATGGTCTTCTCCATCGCCGCACCCGTGAACGCCGCGGCATCGAGCGCGCCACCGACAAACCGGCACCGCTGAAGCGCCGCTTCGGCCAACGACACATGCGTCATGTCGCATTCGGCAAAGCTCGCATCCGTCGCCACCACACGGTCCAGCACCGCGCCGGCCAGCTGGCAGCGAAAGAACGACGCATTCTCCAGCGACGCTCCCGCCAGCAGCGCACCCTCCAGGTTGCACTCCACAAAGATCGTCCGCTTCAGATCGGCGCGGCCGAGATCGCACTGGCTGAAATCCACCTGCTCGAACAGGCCGCCGAAGCAGGCCGCAGCGGACAGGTTGTCGCCCGCGAACGACGTCTTGCGGAAAGTCTCGCCATCGGCCACGCGACGTGTCAGCTCGGCGGCGTTCAAGACGCGCGCTCGGTCGAAAGGCGCGGATGAAACCGCATCCGCAACGTGTAGATGTCGGTGGCGCGCGTGGACGTGTCGCGCTTCACGCGGGCCAGGTTGGCTTCATAAAAACCCGCCTGGCGCACATCCGCCCCCCGCAGGTCGGCGCGTGACAGATCGGCCTGCGCGAAATTGCCGCCCACCAGCACGGCGCGCGCCAGGATCGTTTTCACGAACCGCGCGCCGATGGCGGCCACCGCAAAAAGCGACGCACCGGTCAGATCGGCGTCCGAAAGATCGGCCCCCACCAACGTCGCACGATCCAGCCGGGAATGCGGCATCAGCGTGCCGCGCAGGTTGGCGTTGGTCAGGTCGGCATCGCTGAGATCGGCCCCCGCCATCGAACACGCCTCGACGAACACCGAATGGGTCAGGTTCACCCCGGCCAGGCGAATCCCATCGAGGTTGCAGCGCAGGAACACCGCCTTGTGCAGCGATGCCCCCGCCAGATCGGCGCGACCCAACGTGCAATCAAGGAACTTGGCCTGGTCCAGCACAATGCCGGCGGCCTTCACCCCCTCCAGCGACAGCTCGATGGCAATGATGCCGCTGGCGCTCGCACCGGCCAGATTGGCGCCCGCCAGGATTACCTTGCTCAGATTGGCGCGGTCCAGCGTCGCCTTGTGCAGATCGGCGTTGGTCAGATCAGCGTTGGCCAGCACGGCGCGAACCAGCTTTGCTCCCCGCAACGACGCCCCGGCAAGCCGGGCACGCCCCAGATTCGCATCCGTAAGATCGGCGGCGTCCAGCACGCAGCCCGTCATGTCGGCATGCGCCAGCACCGCGAAGCTGAGGTCGGTGCCCACAAACCGCGTGCCCGCCAGATTGGCGCCGTCCAGGCAGATGCCGGACAGGTTCATGTCCGACAGGTCCAGCCCCGACAGATCGGCCCCCTGCAGATCGAACATCGCCCGCGCCGCCGCATCGCCGCCGGCCAGCATCGCGCGGATCTGCGCGGTGCGCTGCGGGCTCGCCGCGGCCGCCGGGTCCTGCTCATGCGCCACCATCCGATAGGTGCGGCGCACATCCGCCTCGATCTTCAACCACTTCGCAGCGTCCGTCCCGTCCGCCAGACTCGCTTCAAGCGGCACATTGGGCAGGCCGATGCTGCGCAGGAAACGCGCGGTCGTCGCCTGTTGGGCGCCCATCACGCCGGCCGAAAACCCCGGCGGCCCTTTCGGTTTGCCAGACCGCGCGGCGCGCAGATCCTCAACCGAAAGCCCCGCTGCGGCATAATTGGCGGCGGACAGCTCCTCCCGCGCCGCCAGCACCGCCGCCGCCGCCTTCTGCTGTTCCGCGGCCTCGGCACGCACCTTCTCGATAAAGCCCGGAAGCTCCTGCAAGGTCGGCAGCGGCATATCGAGATCCGGTGGCGGTGCCCCCATGCCCTCCGGCGCGGCCGGCATCATGCCCCGCTTTCCCGCGGCCTCACGCTCCGCCCCCTTGCGCTGCCGGTGCAGCATCGCCTGGATATCGCCCTGCATAACCTCCACGGCATTGGCGGTCGGGTCCACCTCCAGCCACGCCGCCGGCACCAGATCCGAGTCCACCAGCGCGTGCACGCCGCCATCCTTGGCAATGCGCTTCTCCATCACCGCGCGGAAGTGCGCCGCCGGCCGCAGCGCCCCCCGCGGATCCGCCCCGATCACCACGCGCGTGATGTCAGACGCATCCTCCTCGCGCACCCGCGTGCTGCCGTGATGGATCAAAATCGCCCGATCGCGATGCGGAAAGAACCACACCGTCGTAAGCGCCAGCGCCACCTCCTCGAAGTCGTCGCTGTCCTTGCGCATCACGAACGCCCGCGCCGCCATGTTCGGCAGCCGACCCTTGATCAGCGGGCGCTCGGGGTGAAGGTTGTTGAACGCATACGTCTCGTCGCCCTGCAAAGGCGCAGGCAGCCACTGGTCCTGCGGCGCGGTGTTGAAAAAGCGCCAGTCGATGTCGCGCGCCAGCCCTGGAAAATCCTCCGCCAGCCAGGTCGCGTCATGCGTGCCCGCCATCCCCGCCCGCTGCGGCCACATCTGATCCACCGGGCCAAAGCCCGCCACATGCCGGAACCCCTGCTCCGCCTGGCGCGGATCAACCACGTTCGGCAGGCTGATCGCCAGCCCATCCACGGTCTCATAAGGCACAAAGCCGCGCCCCAGCGGGTTGTCGGCAAACCCCTGGCCGCCGAACGCCCGGGTCCAGTCCAACGGCAAGGTCGCAAACGGCACCGGCTCAGACGCGCGAGAGCCCACCAGCGTGCGGTCGCCGAACACATTCAACCGCTTCACGATCGAGCCCAGCTGGATGCCCACCTTCAACGAGCCCACCGGCGTGCCACCGGGCGCGAAGGCATGGGTCACGGCCAAAAACTCGGCCTGCCGCTTGGGCATCACCGCGTCCAAAGCCTGGCCCTGCGGCAACTCCTCCCCCACGAACGGCCACATCGCCGTGTCCTGCAGAAGGGTCGGAAGATCGCCCACCGGCACGAATGCCACCACGGACACGGCAAGGTGGAATTCCCGCCTGAACTCGTAGGGGCGCGACAGCAGGCTGAGCGTCTGCGGCTTCGTGATCCTCACGGTGCCGGCCCCATGATCGTCACGCGCTCGGGATGCGCCGGATCCAACTTCACCAAAATGCGCTTGCCGGGCTGATACCACGGCGAATTGATGCCGCTCACAATCGTCTGAGACGTGGCCTGGTAGGGCGCCCCACCCGGCGGCGTCACGGTCATGCGCACATTGGCTACCGGCTGGTGGTTGATGCGGTTGCCGCTGTCGGCGAGGTCGATCACCTCAGCCGTCGCAGCAATCCCGGACGCTGCGATCCGCTGTGCACGAAAATAGCTCAGCGCCACCGGCCCCAGCCCCACGGCAATGATGGTCGCGAGCATCACGCCCATCCCAATGCCGATGTAGACCGCAAGGCTCATGCGTCGCATGTCATACGAAAAGAGCCAGGGCGAAGGTTTTGATCTCCGTCGCGGCCGTGGAGATCTTCGTTGCAAACACATCCAGCTTCATCGGCGTGTTGGTCGATTCAATCGCACTGGCCTGCAGGTTCATGCCGTTCAGCGACAGGTTCACGCCAGGCACGAGTGTGATCTGGGTGGCGTAGATGCCGGTGTTGTTGCCTGCCGTCTGCACGTTGGCGCCGTAAGCGGCAAAGTTGAAGCCATACGCCGACAGACACGTAGTACCCGTGGAGAACTGAGTGGGTTGGGTGATCGTGACCGAGGTGGTCGACGTCAGATTGATCCCCGCCGGCGCCGTCAGCGAGATCATCGCGGTCACGGTATTCGTGATGTTGCCCGTCACCGTCTGCACCACGTCGCCGATCACCGTCTCGGTGATCCCGCCGGTGATGGTCCGCGTTTCGCCGCCGGCCGAAATCGTGTCGGTCACGCCGCTCGCCACCTTGCGAACATAGGTGCTGTCCAACGTGTCCTTGGTCACACCCGTCACGGTGCGCTCATCCTTGCCGCCCACCGTGGTCGTGCGATCAACGAGCACATCGCGCTTTTCGTTGTTCTCCACCTTCGTGGTCAGGTCCTTCTGCGCGTGCAGATAGATCTCCTCCGAACCGCCCTTGTCCTCGAACCGGAACTCATTGTGCCCGCTGCTCAAACTGGCGCTCTTGAAGCCGGACTGCGTCTTGTTCGCCGGCAGCCCGTACGGGGCCATGTTCTCGCCGTTATACACCCGCCCCGTCACGATCGGCCGATCCGGGTCGCCCTCCAGAAAATCGACAATCACCTCCTGGCCGATCCGCGGAATATGAATGGCCCCGAAATTCTTGTCCGCCCACACCTGCGACACCCGCAGCCAGCACGAGCTTGTGTCGTCCTCCTGGCCCACGCGGTCCCAGAAGAACTTCACCTTCACCCGGCCATACTTATCCGTATAGATCTTCTCGCCCGATGGCCCGGTCACAATCGCGGTCTGCAGCCCGCGCACGAACGGCTTCACACTCACCCGATCCGGCCGGAATGGCTTTTCGTGCGGAATGGCCGTGAACATGCACGAAAACGATGCGTCCTGTGATACGCCGACCAACGGCGCCGGCTGGCTTGCACTCAAGGTCACATCGGTCAGCAGAAGTTTCTGATCCTTGGCCGTGAAGTCACCCTCGCCGAATTTCAGATAGCGGCCGGCACACAGGCCCACGCGGTTGCCGTTGCCGGTCACGCGATGAAAATGCGCCTCCTCGTTCTCGATGCGCAATCGGGTCTGCTTCGAGCCGTCGGTCTGGATCGCATCGCCCGACAAGGCGTAGGTGCCGGGATAGTCATACATCTCAAAATCGGTCAGGCCCGCCGTGGTCTCCTTGGTCGGCGTGGCGCCAGACAGGTCGCGCTTGGGCGTCTTGAAGTCGAAGTCCGTCAGCGACCACTTGCCGGAGCGAAACGAATAGTTCTCGTGCACGTCTGTCACGTCAGGGTCCGTGGTGTCCTGCTCGGTCAGCGCGTCATGATCCAGCGCCGGCTTGGCGCCCAGATTGCTGTCCACAATCACCATCGTATGCGTGCTGTCGGTATGCTCATGCCAGTAGAAAAGCCCGACCGACTCCATCAGCCTGGACACGAAGTTCAGCGCCGTCTCCCGATACTGCACGCAATAGTCCAGCGGCGGATAAACGCCCGTCACATTCAACCGATACGTCACGTTGTGCGCATCGAGCACCGACTTCACAATGTCGACAACGCTCATGTCCTGAAAGATCTTGCAGTCCGACGCCAGGCCCAGCAGCGCCAGCCGCGGCACCAGCTCCAGGCGCCAGGCGTGCACCCCGCGATTGATCCGGTTCGGCCCCGAAACCTGGCGCACGATGCCGGCAATGGGTCGCGGATTGCCGTTCGCCCCGCCCAATGGTTTCAGCCACAGCGTCATGGGCTTGCCCAGCAACCCGCGTACCCGCGCATCGTCGCTCAGCGTCGTGATGCCCGCGGTGTAGGAAAACGGGGCAGAGATCTGCTCCGTCCCGTCCAGATTGGTCAACACAACCTGATCATCGGGCAGATCACAGTCGATCATGAGGAAACGACCGGCCTGCGCGAAACTTGTGATATTTCCAGACATCGTTCGGCATTTCCCCGGAAAAGACCACGATCGTCAGTGCTTCAGACTGGCCAGCCTTGACTGTCCATTCTCAACGCTGCGGCTGCAAAATGCGATAGCGTGGCGCGCGTTCTGCCGAGCTTTCAGCACGTCTGAATTACCATACTCGCCCGTTGCATCAATCCACACAATCAATGAGTACAGGTGCCGCAGCAACGTTGCCTGTTTCGGAACCGTACACAATCCGCAGTCAACCATGGCTCATGCCAAATCGCCGTTGGCCCATCCTTTGTGTGTCACCCTCAAGGCAGGTTGGTATTACAGCCCGCCGTCCCGTGGCGCTGCAGCGCGTTCCAGGCGGTCGTTGATGGCCAGGCCCAGGCCCGCATGTGGGATCGCCATCGCGGCAATGCCGCGCAGGCCAAGGCCGTCAAGCCGGCGAAGCCCGTCGAACAGCCGTGCCGCGGCCTCCACCAGATCGGCCGTCTCGCTCAACTGATAAACGCCGCCGGCGCCGGGCAGGGCGGGGCCAAACGCCAGCAGCGCCTCGTCTGCCGCAACCTCGGCGGCGTCAAGCCGCACCGGAAGGCGCGGCGCGTAATGCGACACCAGCAACCCCGGCGACCGCAATGTCCGGTTGGCGCGCGCCTTGGCCAGCGAAAGGCCGCGCTGCACCGGCCCGATCACCGCTTCGATGGCGTCGATGGTGGCGCCGCCCGGCCGCAACAGAAACGGCACAGCGCCGGTCAGATCCAGCACGGTCGATTCCACGCCCACAGCGCAGGGGCCACTGTCCAGAATGGCATCGATACGCCCGTCCAGCCCGTCCGCCACATGCGCGGCGGTGGTGGGGCTCACCGCGCCGGAGCGGTTGGCCGAAGGTGCCGCGATCGGGCGATCGCAGGCGCGCAGCAAAGCCTGCACCACTTCGCCGCGCGGCACCCGCACAGCCAGCGAATCAAGCCCGGCGCCGGCCAGCAGCGAGATCGGGCAGGTCACCCGGCGCGGCAGCACCAGGGTCAGCGGGCCCGGCCAGAACGCCTCGGCCAGGGCGCGGGCCATGTCAGCCGCCACCACATGGGCGAAGGCGTCGGCGGCATCCGGGTAATGGCAGATCAGCGGGTTGAAATGCGGCCGCCCCTTGGCCTCGAACACCCGCGCCACGGCCCGGTTGTCGGTGGCATCCGCACCCAGGCCATAAACCGTCTCCGTGCCGAACGCGACAAGATGCCCGCTGCGCAACAACGCGGCGGCGCGACCGATCCCGGATGGCGCTTCAAGCCGCTCGGTCACGGCGCGCCGGCGGCCACGAAATGGCCGTTCTCGAAATGCGGCTTGCCATAGGTCAGCACGGCGCCCGTCTCGGCCACCCGAACCGAGCCGCCGGCGGCTTGCAGAACCGCCTGCGCCGCCGCCGTGTCCCACTCCATGGTGCGGCCAAACCGCGGATAAAGATCGGCCACACCCTCGGCAATGCGGCAGAATTTCAGTGCCGAACCCACATGCAGCGTCTCGGCCACCGTGCGCCCGGCCAGATACGGCGCCATCTGCGGATGGCGAATGGAGCTGCGCGACGCAATCACCGTCAGCCCCGCTGCGGGCGGCTGGCGCACGCCGATGCTATGCTCGCCTGCATCGTCACGCCGAATGGCGCCCTGGCCCACGATCCCGCCATAGGCCTGCCGATGCGCCGGCATCGCCACCACGCCCAGCACCGCGCGCCCGTCCCGCACCAGGCCGATGCACACGGCAAAATCGTCGCGTGCCGCCACAAACTCCCGCGTGCCGTCCAGCGGATCCACCAGCCAGAAGCAATTTGCCTTCGCCTGCACCACCCCGGCCGCCGTCTCCTCCTCGGCCACCACGGGAATATCCGGCGTGGCCTGCCGAAGTGCGGCCAAAATAATGGCCTCGGCGGCATGATCGGCCTCGGTCACCACCGAGGCATCCGCCTTGTGCAGCGTTTCGAAGCCGCGGCTGCGGATGGCCAGGATGGCGTCGCCGGCCTGGGCGGCGAGGCCGAAGGCGAGTTCGAGCAGATCGTGATCGGTCATCCGCCACTGCATACAGGGTGCAGCCGTGCCGGTCCAAGCGCTTACGTCAACGGTTGCCGGTGTGGCGGCTGGTCAACCGGGGCCGGGCTGCTACAGTCATACCAGAATGGTCCAATCGGGGTTTTTTTATGCTCGACATCAGTTTCGCCAAGTCCGCCCTGCCGAAATCCGGCGCCGTGGTATTGCTGGCCGCCGAAGGTGAGGCCGCGTCGGCCGAGATGGTGACATCGCTGGACGAAGCCACCGGCGGTGCCGTCACACGCGCGTTCGCAGCGGCCGAGTTCACCGGCAAGGCGGGCAGCAGCTGCGTCATCCTGGCCCCCGGCGCCGGCCTGTCACGCGTGGTGGCAATCGGCCTCGGCAAGCTGGAAGGCCTGACGCATCGCGCGGCAGAAGCCGCCGGCGGCCACGCCGCAACGGCCTTGGCGCGGGAGACCCAGGCCGCCATCGCGGCCGGCTCGCTCACGCCGGAACTGGCCGCCGCCGTCGCAATGGGCGCCGCCCTGAAGGCCTATCGGTTCGACCGCTACCGCACCACCGAGAAGGCCGAGGACAAGCCGAAGCTGTCGGCCATCGTCGTGCTCACCAGCAACGTGGCCGCCGCCCGAACCGCCTGGACGCCGCTGAAGGCCACCGTCGAAGGCGTGTTCATCTCGCGCGACCTCGTCACCGAGCCCCCCAACGTGCTGAACCCCGCCGAAATGGCCGACCGCTGCAAGGCGCTCGAAAGCCTCGGCCTCAAGGTCGAGGTGCTCGGCCCCAAGGACATGAACAAGCTCGGCTTCGGCGCCCTGATGGGCGTGGCCGCGGGCAGCGCCTGCGAGCCACGCATGGTGATCATGAGCTGGTATGGCGCCTCCGGCACCCCGCCCAAGGGCAAGAAACCGGCAAAGACCCAGCCGATCGCCTTCATCGGCAAGGGCGTCACCTTCGACACCGGCGGCATCAGCATCAAGCCGGCCGGCGGCATGGAAGACATGAAGTGGGACATGGCCGGCGCCGGCACCGTGGTGGGCCTGATGGCCACGCTCGCCGGCCGCAAGGCCAAGGTTGACGTCGTAGGCCTGGTGGGCCTTGTCGAGAACATGCCATCCGGCACCGCCATGCGCCCAGGCGACGTGGTGAAATCCTATTCCGGCCAGACCATCGAGGTGCTGAACACTGACGCCGAGGGCCGCCTCGTCCTGGCCGACGTGCTTTATTACTGCCAGCAGCGCTTCGACCCGAAATTCATGATCGACCTCGCCACCCTTACCGGCGCCATGATCGTCAGCCTCGGCCATGAATACGCCGGCTATTTCAGCAACGACGACCAGCTCGCCGCCCAGCTCTATGCCGTCGCGGAAGAAACCGGCGAAAAGCTGTGGCGCATGCCGCTGGCCGACGCCTACGACAAGCAGCTGAAATCCGAGATCGCCGACATGAAGAACATCACGGGCAGGCCTGGCAGCGCCATCACCGCCGCCCAGTTCATCCAACGTTTCGTCAACAAGAAGACCTGGGCGCATCTGGACATCGCCGGCATGGCCTGGAGCAGCAAAGACACCGCCACCATCCCGAAAGGCGCCACCGCCTACGGCGTGCGCCTGCTGGACCGGCTGGTCTCGGCGCATTACGAGAGCTGATGCTGAAGTTTCGTATTGGCTCGTCGGCGCCGAAGGCTTCGGCGCTGGCGGTGCCGGTCCTTCAAGACGCGACCATCCCGCAGGACTGGATCGCAGCGGCTGAGGCGGCAGGGTTCACCGGTGCGTTCGAGAGCGTCTGCGAAATCCTGACCGGCGACCGACCGATCCTGCTCGTCGGCGTTGGCGAACACGCAACCGAAGCCGCCTACCGCAAGGCCGGTGCCACGGCAGTCGCGCGCCTGCCAAAAACACGCCGCCTCGCGCTTGACGCCCGAGCCCTGCTGCCTACCCTTGGTGCTGCCTTCGCCCAAGGCGCCGCCTTGCGCGGCTGGCGCCCCGCCGACCTGCGCAGCATCCCCGATCCCGATGCGCCCGCGCTGGCCGCCCCAGCCTTGACTGCAATAGACATCCTCAGCGAAATGCCAGGCATCGAAGCCGCCTGGGAAGCCGCACACGCCGCCTGGCGCGGCGCGCAGTTCGCCCGCGACCTCGTCACCGAACCCTCCAACACGCTCACTCCAAAAACCTTCGTCGACCGCCTCGAAGTGCTGGAAAAGGCCGGCGTACAGGTCAGCGTCCTCAAACGCCGCGAACTCGCGCACGAAGGCCTCGGCGCATTGCTCGCCGTCGGACGTGGGTCCGAACACCCGCCGCGCCTGGTCGTGCTGCGCCTCGAAGGGGCCATGGAAGCAGCCCCGGTGGTCTTCGTCGGCAAAGGCATCACCTTCGACACCGGTGGCATCTGCGTCAAACCCGCCGACAAGATGTGGGAGATGCGCGCCGACATGGCCGGTGCAGCCTGCTGCGCCGGCGCCATGTTTTCACTCGCACTGCGCGGCTCACCCGCCCCGGTCGTGGCCATCCTCGCCCTGGCAGAAAACGCGCTGGGCGCCGAAAGCTACCGCCCGTCCGACGTGTTGACGAGTTTCTCCGGCAAAACCATCGAAGTCATCGACACCGACGCCGAAGGCCGCCTGGTCCTGGCCGACGCCCTGGCCTGGGCCGTAGCACGCCACAAGCCACAAGCCATCATCGACCTCGCCACCCTCACCGGCAGCATCGTCACCGCGCTCGGCCACCACATGGCCGGGATGTTCGCCAACGACCCCGCCCTCGCCGCGCATGTCGCCGCCGCCGGCGAGGCGGTGGGCGAGCTGGTCTGGCACATGCCGATCGGCGACAGCCACCGCGAAGACATAAAATCCGACATCGCAGACCTACGCCACTGCAAGCCCGGCCGCATGCAGCCCGACGCCTGCCAGGCCGCCGCCTTCCTGCGCGAATTCGTGGGCGAAACCCCCTGGGTGCATCTGGACATCGCCGCGATGGACACGGCCGAACACGCCACCGACCAGCACGCCCAGGGTGCCACCGGCTTCGGCGTACGCCTGCTGGACCGCCTGATCGCCCAGCGCTTCGAAGACCCCCATAGAGTCTGAATGGCAGACATCGGCTTCTACCACCTCACCCGCACCGGCGCCGACCAGGCACTCCCCGCTTTGCTGGGTCGCACCCTCGCCGCCGGCCAACGCGCGGTGGTGATCTGCGGCTCTGCAGAACGCGTCGAAGCACTCGACGCCTCCCTCTGGCTTTGCCCGGAGCCGGACTGGCTACCGCACGGAACCGCCGCATCCGGCGAGGCGGACCTGCAACCGATCTGGCTCACCACCCAGGACGAATCGCCAAACAACGCCCGCTTCCTGTTCCTCATCGACGGCAGCCACTCCGCCCGCCTCGACCAGTTCGACCGCGTCTTCGACCTTTTCGACGGCAACGACGAAACAGCCGTCACCGCCGCCCGCGCGCGTTGGAAATCCGCCAAAGAAGCGGGCCACGCCCTGACCTACTGGCAACAGGGCCAGCGCGGCTGGGAAAAAAAGGCCTGAGCTACGTTGCCTTGAAAAGATGCGGCCACCGTTTCTGCACCACCTCGCCCGTATCCGCATAAGCAAAACACGTGTTGAGCAACCTCGGCCGCTCGCTCGGCGTGTCGCTCTCCCGCTTCGCCCGCATCGGATAGGTCGTCTGAAACGCCACCGTCGCCATCTGCTGCAACAATTCGCGGATATGCGTGCACCCCACAGCCCCACCCAACCGCTCATTGGCAGCCTTGAGGAACCCTGCCCTGATCGGCAGTCCCACCAACCGTCCAAACGTCTCCGCCCCACCGGGGCAGATTGCAAACGGCCCCGCCTCCGTCACGGCTTCAGCCGCTGTGATTGTCAGGTTCTCGTCCACCGTGATCCGCGCCCGCATATGGTGCAGCGGATCGCCCACCCGCACCGTGCGGGTGTCGATGTCGAACTGATAGGATTTGGTATCGGTGATCTCGGCCTCGATATCGAATTTTCCATC
>JBBROR010000037.1:0-17035 GCA_038229175.1 Acetobacterales bacterium
CCATCATGATGATCGTGATCGGCCTGCTGATGCTGCGCCCTCGCAAGGGCGGCGACGGCGGCATGGCGTTGCCGATGCCGATGCCGATGCCGATGCCGATGCCGATGACGATGACGATGACGATAACGATGACGATGACGATGACGATAACGATGACGATGACGATGACAATGACGATGGCCGCGCGCGTGCTCGGCAGGAAGGCTGCCTGCCGGCTGGCATCCCAGCGCAACGCCGTCGATCGGGTGTTCGCGGCCCTGGTTCTGGCTGTCGCCACCTCCATCATCTGGCATCCATCCAGCCAGGCATAACACCACGATCGACCAGAAGGGTTCGAACCATGACCACCGTGAAGCCCGACGTGACGCCGTTCTTCGATGCCGCCACCAACACGATCAGCTATGTCGTGCGCGACCCCACCTCCGCATCCTGCGCCGTGATCGACAGCGTGCTGGACTTCGACTACGCCGCCGGCCGCATCGGATACCGCTCGGCCGACGCCATCATCGCCCATATCCGCACCGCCGGCCTCACCCTCGAATGGCTGATCGAAACGCATGTCCATGCCGATCATCTGTCCGCCGCGCCCCATATCCAGGCGGCCTTGGGCGGCAAGATCGGAATCGGCGACCAGATCACCGTCGTGCAGGGCGTGTTCGGCAAGGTGTTCAACGAGGGCATCGAATTCCAGCGCGATGGCAGCCAGTTTGATCACCTGTTCACCGATAATGGCATCTACAACATCGGCACGACGCCGGCCACGACGCTGCACACCCCGGGCCACACCCCGGCCTGCATGACCCATGTCATCGGCGATGCTGCCTTTGTCGGCGACACGCTGTTCATGCCTGATGGCGGCACGGCACGCTGTGATTTCCCCGGCGGCGATCCGCGCGTGCTGTATCGCTCCATCAAACGTGTGCTGGCACTTCCGCCTGAGACCCGGCTGTTCATGTGCCACGACTATGCCCCCAACGGTCGCGACATCAGGTGGGAGACGACGGTCGCCGACGAACGTGCGCACAACCTGCATGTGAAAGACGGCATCAGCGAGGATGCGTTCGCGGCCATGCGCACGGAGCGCGATCAAACGCTGGACATGCCTCGCCTGATCATCCCGTCCATCCAGGTCAATATGCGTGCCGGCCAGATGCCAGAAGCCGAGCCCAATGGAACGCGTTTCCTCAAGGTGCCGCTCAATATTCTCTGAATCGCCGATGATCAACAGGCCACAAGGCCAAATGAAAGCCTCGACATGTGTCCCCACGCCTTCACCCGCAGCGTGACGATGCGGCTCTCGCGTCCGGGCAGGGATTTCGCACCCTCATCTGCAACCGGCTCCCGGGCTGGGGTCCGATCAGCCGGATGTGTTGGAGTTCGAGCGGGCACGCCAGGAAAATTACATCGACGCAGTCTATCTGCCTGTGGTTTCGGGCATGTCAACTGATTTGAAAGGCGATACTGAAGGGCCATTGCGCGGATGCCCGGCTACTCCCCCGGACAGGCACTGACTTCGCTCAGCTTCGGCGGCGGCGAGACGCTGTTGTTCGTGTGCAGCCATGCTGACTGGCACGGCGCTTCTTAATGTTGTCAACCCAATGTCGAACCACGCCCCTGATCCGGGGCTGCCAGACAATATCGTAAGGAATTCCTGATATGGGTTCGCGTTTCGCATGGGCGGTAGCCCTACTCCTTTCGACAACGGGCCTGGCCCAGGCCGCTGATCCACTGCACGTCTACGGACCCGGTGGCCCGCTGCCGGCGATGAACGAAATCGCCGAGATGTACGGATGGGCGCATGGCATCGACGGGCTGGTCACTGCGGGACCGACACCGAAAAGCTCTTCGAATACCTGACCGGCTGGCTCGGTGGCCACCCCTGTTCACCGACCGGCATGGACCACCGATGCTGCGCCGGCGGCACCGGCCGGCCAGGATCGGCACGGACGAGGCGGAGGGATGGCTGCTCTGCTTTCATCAGGCCTGGGCGGAAACAGTGAAGGACCCTGAGCTTGGGGCGGTGGTCTTGCCGAAGATCGATGCGCTTGCTGGGCATATGCGCAATAGCTGACCGGCGCCGAGGGCAGCGTGGTGCTCCTCACCACAATCACCGACTGGCTCGGCCTTCATGGCCATGAACAGGCAATGCGCCTGGGCGTTGATTTGGCCAGGATGGAAGCGGCTGATGCGGTCCGACGAATGGCTTTCGCTCTTTGTTGTGGTAAGCCGGGTCGCGCTTGATGGCTGCCTGCAAGTCGATCAGGGAATGGAAGGTGCCGCGCCTGACACGTTTTCGGGTGAGCATGGAGCAGAAGCTTTCGGCCGCGTTGAGCCAGGAACCGAAGGTCGGCGTGACATGGAACGTCCACCGTGGATGGCGTTCCAGCCAAGCTTCAATCCGCCCGCGCGTGAAGAAATTATCTGCCCTTGTCCCTACGGCGACAGCACGGCGTCGCCGAAATAGCCTTGCCAGGCGAAACGATAGCCGAGATGGCCGGGGACGCGGGGCAAGGTTTCTCCCTTGGGGCCGATAAGCGCGTCCTCTGTGACCTGCCAGTCTCCATTGCCGTTTCGCAATGTGGTGGGGCCGGTGCGGGTGAAGCGGCCGGTGGCAGTGTAGGCGCGAACGCCGCCGGCATCGTCCGCCAGCGCCACGATGTCGATCAGGCCGACCTGGTCCTGGACGAGAGCGCCATCGGCGAAACGGGCCAGTGGCCATGCCTTGACGCCGCCAGGCGCCCTGACGCCGAAAGCGATGTCCTTCTGACGGTCCGCATCGGTGACAGAGGCGGGAAACATCAGCGCGGGGCTTGCGAAATAGGCGCCATAGGCCGCTCCCTTGGCATAGTTCCGCACCACCCCGGTGTTGCGCGACAAAACGGTGGTTTGCGGATGCAGTCGGCGCCACGCGCCCCAACTTGTGGCCGTCACCGGTAGAACCGGCAGGGTTATTCCGCTTGGGGCCAGGGCGCCGGTGACGGGTTCACCGGTGAACTGGTTCCACAGGCTGGAGGTGGCCCGGTCGTACATCAGCTTGTTGGAGCGGTAGAGCAGGCCGGAGGAGCCAAAGATGTGGGGCGGCGCGGACGGAATTCGTGTGTCAAACAGAATGGCGGCGCCGCACAGCGTGCAATAGGCCAGGGAGACAGGCTGGCCGCCGATTTCGTCGTTCACCATCTCGTGCCAGTCCACGATGCGCAGGGGATAGGCGCGCGCCTGGCCGGCGACGACGACGCCGAAGACGCGGTCTTGCGGGTCCAGCCAGGTGGCCTCGCCGGCGGTGGTTGTCTGCGGGTTGCTCAGCGCGGGAATGCCGTCTACCCGCACCCCGCCCCAGACGATCTCGGACAATGCGATGCGGTGGGGCATGCCGGGATAGATGAAGCGGCGAAACAACGGGTCCACCGCGGAGAGCGATTGGGCGAGCCAGCCGTCGTAGAAGTCCGGCTCCTTGATGTCCTTATGCTCCTCCTGCCAGACCTGCCAGGCGAACCAGGTGTCCTTTTGCGCGCCGGTGAGGGCGGCCAGGGCGGCGTGGATGGCGCGCTGTTCGCGGTCATCGGCGAAGAACAGGCGATGGACGAGGGGGGCGATGGCGGCGGTGTCGCCGGAGTCCCCGAGTTGGCGGATGGCGGTTTCGCGCAGGGTCCGATCCGGGACCAGCAGCCCCTGCGCGAGGCCACCCAACTCGGCCGCGGCCGCCGCCCAGGTCATTGCCGCCAGAAATGCCAGGCCAAGAAGGGCACGTTTCATGTATGCCGCCTTGTTGCTAGAGCAGCACCCGGCCGAACGGGGCGCTTGCGGCTCCTTCGGACAAACATAAGCTGCTCTAGCACTTATGTTTCTGAGAGCACGACATCCGATCGAATGTTTTCAATCGATCAGAATGTGCCCTATGCTTCGCCACGAGCGGTATAATTATTCTCCGAAACGAACTTCACCGCGGTGAGGATGTCGGAAAACAAAGGCCGGGCGAACGGCATCGTCTGGATTGAGGCCGCGTAGAGCGTGTGGTCCGGCTTGATCAGAAAAAGCCCGGGCTCGGCGAAGTGCGCCGGCTCACTGTCCTTTATGCCAGCGGAGATGAAGAGACCCCATCTGCGCGCTTCCTCGATGCCGAACGCATAGGCCATGGGCAGGTGTTCGATACCCCATTCGGTCTTTGACTGCTCCGCACGCTCCTGCGTGTCGGTGCTGACAGCGATGGACTTGACGCCGAGCGCCTCGAACTCGCCCAGTTTGCGGTCGAGGTCGCGTAGATACGTTTTACAGATCGGGCAGTGCAGGCCGCGATAGACAACGAGCAGGGTGAAGGTTTCGGGCACGCTCTGCGCCAGCGCGAACTGGCCGCCGCCCACGATCGGAAGGGTGAGGGCGGGCACAGGGGTGCGTGGTTTGATGGACATCTGAAGCTTCCTTCTTGGTGCGGGCGCCCATCCTCGGGCGCGGTTGGGAGGCTGATGCTTTGCGGTCGTGTCAGACCGCCCACAGCAAGAGCGGGTTTCTTTGGAACCAGGCGGTGCGCAGACGCAACGCCATCGCATCCAGCCCCAAGGCGCGGCCGGCGCGATCGATGATGAAAAAAACGTGCAGCATGGCGATGAAGACGTAGATCCAGGGCCATTCCGGCTGGAAGTGATAAAGCCCGATCCATAGGTTGAGCGACATCGCGATGCCGAGCAGCGACGTCAGCCTGACAGCCACCCCCAGCATGAGGGAGGCTGCGAGCGCAACCTCGACAAGGAAGATGACCGGATTGATCAGCGCGAGGTTGGGGATCAGCACCGTGCGGATCAGCGAGCCATAGAAGTTCCAGGCCGCGTTCTCGCCCAACAGCCCGAGCCAGTAGGTGAGCCCGCCCGACACCGGCAACGGCAACTTCCAGAGGGAGCCTTCGAGCCACATTCCCCCGATGAGCGTGCGCATCAGCCAAATGGCCAGATGCCGGCCGGTCCGCTGCGTAGGGTCGCCCTGCCAGTTGGCGATGGCTATGGCAAAGCTGCCGATCACCAGTGCGCTCGAAAGCAGCACGAATGGAATCGCGCCCCAGCCGATATTGGCATGGTTGGCACTGCTTCCGATGAGGAACTCGATTGTGTCGGATATTGGGTTCGTACGCATGTTGCAGGCTCCGGACAGGGTTCCGAGGGGTCAGGCGGTTGTGGTGGCTGTTGCGGCCTCGGCGTCGGCCACCGCCATCGCGTCGAAATCGGCGATGAGGGGGGCATGACCGCAGGAAGTGATGAAATCCAGCAGCGCCTGGGGTGCGATGCCGGTGCTTTCGGTGTTGACCAGCGGATGGAAGTTAAGTTGCGTCGCCCGCATCAGGCCGGCATCGATTACAGGGCGCACCCGCACTGCCGTGTCGTGGAGGAGCGAGAACGGCGTGAGCGCGCCAGGCTCGACCTGCAGCAGCTCGCGCATCACTTCGGCGGCGGCGAAACCCAGGCGGCCCTGGCCGCCGATATGGACGTGCAGCCGTCGCAGATCGATCGGCCGATCCTCGTCGGCCACGATCATGAATAGTGACCCCTTCTTGTCTTTCAACAGCAGGTTCTTGGTGAACTGGCCGGACATGGCGCCGCGCAGCGCCTTGCCTTCCTCCACCGTGCGGTGCGCCGGGTAGGGCACCGTGGCGGTTTTGATGCCGAGCGCTTCCAATCGTTCGAACAGCGGGTCACGCGCGCTCACGACACATGCTCCACGCCGTTCCAGGCCGCGGCCAAAGATTCCAGCAGGCGGATTGCGTCGTGCGCGCCGCCTGCCTCGCCTTTTTCGAAGTCACCCTCGATCTGCGCCATCTGGTTGGTGACATGGGCCACGCACAGCACTGGCCGGGCGCAGGCGGTGGCGAACGCGTAAAGGGCGGCTGCTTCCATCTCCACGGCCAGCACGCCCTGCGCCCGGGCCCCTGCGATTGCCGTCTCGGTCTCGCGGTAGGGCGCATCCGTTGTCCAGGTCGACCCTGTGATCACCCGCAGGCCCGTCCCGTCAAGTCCCGCCTGGGCCAGACGCACCAGCGCCGTATCGGCTTCAGCGAAGTTCGACGGCGGCAAGTAGTGATGGCTGGTGCCTTCGTCGCGCAACGCCCGGTCGATGAGAATGAAATAGGGCGTAGGGCCGCCATCGGCGATCTGGCCGGAGGAGGTGATGCTGATCAGCAGCCGGCAGCCAGACGCGAACATCTGCTCGGCGATGAGAACGGCGAACGAGGCACCGACGGCACAGCCAACAACCCCGAACGAACTGCCGCCCGTCTCGAAGATCACAAGATCGGTGTGATAGCAGGCCCAGAAGGCACTTTTCCGCCCAGCACCGCTTCGCAGCAGATGGCGCACCAGATCGCCGTCGGGGTCGAGCACGCAAATCTCAGGTACCGCGCCCTCCGGCACATTCTTCTGTCTCCGCGCCTCACGTAAAAGGTTCTCGGCGCGGAACACCGAGGGGGCGTCGTAAGCCTTGTCGCGCAGCAGCGGGACATCGGGCGCGGACGAGGTCTTGTGGAAATCCAATACTTGTATCCTTCAGACGGAGGGCGTTGAGCCTATAATATTGTTAAACGTTCATGTTTATGCTGTTGAGTTCAGCAACCCAAAAACATCATGATCTACAATACGGCCATCGGAGATGCGCAGGCTTCGGTCGGCATAGAGGCGGGCAAGGTCTGGCTGGTGCAGCGAAACGAGGACGGCAAGGCCCTCATTGTGGGCGAGATCGCGTAATAGCGACATGACAAGGGTGGCGCTTTCAGGGTCCAGGCTTGCCACAGGCTCGTCGGCCAGCAGCACGCCGGCACGCTGCGCCAGGGCGCGGGCGATGGCCACCCTTTGGCGCTGGCCACCTGACAAGGTGTCGGCTCTGCGTGGGCCGAAGCTGGCGAGGCCGACCTTCGCCAGGCACGCCTCGGCGTAGGTGATTTCGGCGTCAGGCCACAGCCGCAGCGTGGTGCGCAGCAGGCCGATGCGTGACAGCGACCCGATCAGCACGTTGTCCAGCACTGCCAGACGCGCAGCCAGTGCGTGGTGCTGGAAAATCAGCGCGGGGCGGGCCTTGATATCATCGCCCACGGCGATAATGCCAGCGGCCGGAATAAGGCCGGCGGCCACCCGCAGCAGGGTGGTTTTGCCGGCGCCGGACGGCCCCTGAAGCGCGACGATCTCACCGGCGGCCACGCTCACGGACACATCGCTCAGCACCGCCTGGCCCCCCAGGGCCACGCTGATGCCTGAAAGGCGCAGACCGCTCGCGCCGAGGGAATCTTCGGACACCAGAGCGGTGCTCAAAGCAGCCTCCGCCGCAGGCGCGCGGACATGCGGTCCACCGCCACCACCATGGCGACGATGATGATGAGATCGGCCAGCACCCGCCCAAAATCCAGAAGATCGATGGCGTTCTTCAGATCCTGCCCCAGCCCGCCGGCCCCCACCACGCCCAGCACGGTCGACGCCCTGATGTTGAACTCCCACATATAGAGCAACGCCGACGCCGTCTGCGGCAACGTCCCCGGCGCCAGCACGAACACGAAGGCCTGCGCGCGCGAGCTTCCTGCACTCAACGCCGCCTCGACCGGGGCAAGATCCGCCGTCTCCAGCGCCTCAGACCACAGCTTGGCGATCGTGCCGGCCGAATGCAGCGCCACCCCGATCATGCCGGCAAATGGGCCGAGGCCCACGGCGGCCACAAACACGAGGGCGAACACCAGCGCATCGATGCCGCGCAACGTGTCGAGCACCGCCCGGACGGGATGATAAAGCCACGCCACCGGCATCACCGGCCGGGCTGCGAACAGCACCATCGGCAGCGCCAGGATGGCGGCCGCGGTGGTGCCGAGCGTGGCGATGGCAAAGGTTTCGCTGGCCCGCAGCGCGAGGTCATACGGCCCCGAGAAATCCGGCGGGAACCCCGTGGCGAGCCAGCGCATCAGGCGCGGCAGGCCCGACCAGAGGCGGCCGAGATCAGGCGAGACCACCCACAGGCAGAACGCATAGACCAGGGCCAGCACGATGAGGACGCCACCGGCCTTGAGGCGGGTGGCCCTCATCCCTTTGCGCATTGCCGGCACCTTAGCCGATCTTGCCGAGTGCCTTGCCTGCCTGCTCGATCATTGCGTAGGTGTCCGGGCGGGACGGCACCCAGCCGGTATAGTTGGGCGGCATGATCTTCTCGGCCTCGGCCACGTCCAACGACAGGGCCACTTTGGCGATGGTGGCCCGGGTTCCGGCGTCCAGCCCTTTCCGAACTGCCAGTGCGTCGTTCGGCAGCGGCTCTGACCGCCAGACGATTTTCACCTGCTCCTCCTTCACCCGCCCCGCCGCCACCATCGCATTGAGGTTGCGATCGAAATCGGTCGCCAGATCCACCTGTCCGCTCACCACGGCGATGCTTTGCGCCGCATGCGTGGCGCCGTCGCGGTATTTGAAATAGGTGCGCGGGTCGATGTTGTGGGTCTTGAACCAGTAGTGCGGAATGAGCCAGCCGCTGGTGGAGCCGGCATCGGTGAAGCTGATCGTCATGCCCTTGGCGTCTTCGGGGAAATGTTCGATTTTAAGCTCTGGCCTGGACATGATGATGGCCTGATAGGTCGGCTTCTCGCGGTATTTCACCGTCGCCAGCGCTTCGCAGCCCGATTTGTCGCGTGCGATCACGTAGCCCCAAGGCCCAAGCCAGGCGCAGTCCACCTGCTCGTTGACGAGGGCGATGGCGATTCCGGCCCAATCCGTCGTGGCCACCAGCTCGAACGGCCGGTCCAGCGCGCGCGCGAGATGGGCGAAGAACGGCTCATACACCCGGCGCGTATCGCCAGGCGTCGGCTGCAGCGGACCCACGCCGAAACGGATCAACTGTCCGGCCGCCCGCGCTGTGCGCGACATCGCGACCAGGCCGGAGGCAACGGCGGGGGTGGCAAGCAGGGAGCGGCGGGAAAGCAGCATGGACGATGTCTCCGATGTGTCTGATCTGTCTCGACCAGACATGGGGGTGGGGCACGCAAGCCAACGCACCGCGGGGTGCCATGCTGCGGTCAGACTAACAGAGGACAGTGCCGACGACGCGTCGTTACAGATCAAAAAGGTGACAGAACAAAGACGAGCTGGAGCCTTGGGAGGCTCGGAAAATCCCGTCGCAGCGGGGAGCGTATGGTCCCTTTGCACCCGTCGGCACGCAATGGATTGAGCCTGCTGGATCATGATGCGTTTGGGTCTCTTGCCCAAACGTATGAACGCTATCGCTAAAACAACAGGCTCGTGGAGCTTGGGTTGCGCCACCCTCAAGTCTGGCATCGCGGCGTAACATCCTTTTGCGCCAGAGCAGCCAACCTCGCTGGCCGCTCGGATAGACCGGAAAACATCAAGGCGGACTTGCGTCCTGGAACCTCGACAATCAGGGGGTGTCTTGCCTCAGGGTGACTTCGGCTTGATCATCGGGATATGTCTGATTTCAGGTTTCTTCACGCCGCCGATCTGCATCTCGACAGCCCGTTGCGAGGCCTCGACTCCGAGGCTCCGGCGGAGCTGCTTCGCGGCGCATCTCGGCACGCACTGGTCAATCTCATCAACACTGCCATCGAGGAGCGCGTGGCGTTCGTCCTTCTGGCCGGCGATCTCTACGACTCGCGACTGTATGACTGGCACACCGGCCAGTTCTTGATCCAGCAACTCGGCCGCCTGCTGCGCGAGGGGATCGAGGTCGTGGCAATCGCCGGAAATCATGATCCGCTCAATCAGCTTGCGCGCGGACTGAAGGTGCCAGGAATGATGGGCGCTGATCGACCACACACGCGTCGACTGAATGCCGCTCCAGTCGCCGTGCATGGCCAAAGCTACGGCGTGGCCGAGGTGAAGGATGATCTGTCACGTGCCTATCCGCAGCCGATAGATGGGCTTTTCAACATCGGCATGCTCCACACCGCCTGTGGGCTGGGTGGCCACGAGAATTACGCCCCCTGCCGCCCGGAAGATCTGGCCCGTGTCGGCTACGACTACTGGGCACTCGGTCACGTTCACACGCGTGTTGTACTGTCCCAAAACCCCTGGATGGTGTTTCCCGGCAACCTCCAGGGCCGGCACATCAAGGAGACCGGCGCAAAAGGGGCGACGTTGGTCTCGGTCGAGCGCGGCCGCGTGGTGGATGCCACGCATGTGCCGCTCGACGTGCTGCGCTGGGTGCTGCTCGACGTGGACGCGACAGATGCGGCCGACGAAGATGATGTCCTCGGCCGCATTCGGTTTCAAATCGACAACGCGGCACTGCTGTCCGATGGGCGGTTTCTCGCAGTCCGCATCAGGCTGGTCGGAGAATGCGCGGCCCATGCCGGCCTCATGCGCAGCCCCGAGGCCACATTGCAGGCGGTGCGCGCAGCTTCGGCCGAAATCGCGGGCCCCGAAGGCCTTTTCATTGAGGAGGTGCGGATCGCGACGCAGCCGCCGGTGGACCGGTCGCTCCAGCGCGAGCAGCCTGGGGCGGTGGGTGCCCTGATCACCGCCCTAGAGGCGCCTGTTGCCGTCGACGAATCGATGGCCGCTTTCATCAAGGATCAACTGCGTCGCGCCGACGGCGCACTGGAGCCGGATCACCCGGCATGGGCCATCGAAAAAGGCTCCATCCCGGAGGCGCTTCTGGCGCGGGCGCGGGCGCTGGTCCTGGCCGAACTGGCCCAGCGCTGATGCGGCTGCAACGGTTGCTGATCGAGAATTACGGCTGCTTCGCACGCGCCGAAATCCCGCTCGCGGTGCAGCCAGGGTGCGTCAACCTCGTCGTGGCGCCCAACGGGGCGGGCAAGTCGGTGCTGCGCCAGGCGTTCCACGACCTGCTGTTCGACATTCCGCTGCAATCACCGATGAAGTTTCGCTTCGGATACAAAGGAATGCGCCTGCAGGCCGATGCGCTGACAGCCGACGGCACCGCGTTCACGTTCGGCTGGACCCGGGACGCCAAGCCCAGCCCGCGGATCACGTCGGACCCCGCACGCTTCGCCGCCCTGCGCGCACACATCACGCCCGAACAGCTCCAACGCCTGTTCGCGCTCGACACCGAGGCCCTGCGCCGCGGCGGCCTGGACCTGAAAGGCGGCACAACCCTCGCCGGCGCCTTGCTGTCCGGCACCGGCGAGCTTCTGCCGGCGCGCCAGGTCCAAACCATGCTCGACGCCCGCCGCAACGCACATTGGGGCCAAGGCAAAAGCAAACCTCCGCTCAATGCCGCTGCCGCCGAGCTTGTGGCCGCACGCAAGGCAGCGCGCGACGCCGCCCAGCGGCCGGAATTGCGGGAGCGGCAGGCCGAAGACCTGGCCCAGCGTCAACACGAACAAAAGCAGGCCCGAGACGCACAGTCCAAGGCGCAAGAGGGCCTGCGCCGGCTGAACCGTATCGCTCTGACGCGCCCCCATCTCGAAGCGATGGAGGTTGCGGAGACCTGGTTCTCCAGCAACCCGGATGCGCCGGCTCTTCCGCCAACCCTCGAACAGGCGCTCGCAGACGCCCGGTCCAAAGTCAAATTAACCGAGTCCGCCGTGGAAGCGGCGACCCTCGGCGTTCATCAGGCCAATGAGCAGCGTGACGCCATCCCAGATGACGACGCCGTGGCGGCCCACGCGGTGGCGTTGGCGGAGTTGCCGGAGCAAACCGGCAAGATCGAGAAGGCGCTGGCCGACAAGGCTCAACTGGAGCGACAGCACGACACTGCGATGACCAACGTGGTCGCGGCGCTGCGCAAGATCAGTGCGGATGTGCCACCGGAACGGGCCGGTGAGCTTGTGCCCGCCCTCACCGCATTCACTGTCGCGCGCGAAGCGATCAGCCGGCACACCAAACTCGCCGCCACGCTGGAGGCCACGACGGAGGCCTTTCGCGAGGCAAGGGGCCGGCTCGACCGTGCCCTCGCCAAACCAAGCCAGGACACACGCGTTCACGCCGGGCTTGATAGTCTGGTTGCAGAAATCCGGACCGATCGCAATCCGCTGCAACACGCCGAAGAGGCAGCCAAGGCGGAGCGCACCGCCCGGGCTGCGTTAGACCGCGCGCAGGCCATGGTGCCAGGCTGGTCGCAGGGTTCGGCGGCGCTCGCGGCCCTGGCGCCGCGGCAGGAAGCCGCCTACGAGCGCCTGGATGCTGTTCGTCACAAAGCCACCGCGGATGCGCAAGCAAAGGCGGACGCCAATGAAGACCGTGTGCGACGCCTTTTAGCCAATCGCAACGAACTTGCCGCACTTCGCGAAAGCCCGCTGCCGGACAACCGCGCCATTGCGGTCGCGCGCGCACGGCGCGACGAAGGCTGGCGGCTTTTGGCGTTGCGTCTCTTCGATGGCGCCGCCGACCAGGGGGGCGAGAGCGCCCACACCGCCGGTGCGCCGCTGCCTTTGGTCTTCGAGCGCGATCTGCGGATGGCCGACAGCCTGGCAGACCGACGCATCGCCGAGTTGGATCGCGTCAACACCGCCGAGCGCCTGGCGCGAGAGGGGAGCGAACTGGAGCTGGGATGCGCGGCGGCAGCCAAAGAGGATGGTCTCGCGGGGGCGGCGCAGAAGGAAGCAGCCGCGGATTGGGCTGCGGCCGTGGCGCCACTTGGCCTGGAGGCAACATCGACGATGGCAGATGTGCGCGCGTTCCTCGCGTCCCGCACGCGTGTCGTGGAGAGCTTGCAGGCGTCCGTCATGGCGCAGCAGGAAACAAATGCCATCGCGCAACGCCACGCCGCCTGGGCAGTGCGGTTGGTGGAAGCGCTCGGCGTGGCGCCACTGCCTCTCCCCGCCTTACTGTCACGGGCTGATTCTCACCTGGAGACCGCCCGGGCCGCCTTCGCGGCGGAGGTTGTCCGAACAACGACGCTGACGGAGGCAGAGACAACGCACCAGCTGGCGGCGCAGGCGCATAATCGGGCGAACCAGGCGCTGCAAAGCTGGCGGCAGGACTGGGTGCGTGTCCTGGCGGATCTCGGCCGCCCGCCCGATGAAGCCCCGGCGGTCACTGACGCAGTACTCGATTGCCTCCACGGGATGGACGCGGACAACCGTGAAGCGACAAACCTCGCAGGTCGGATGGCGGGGATACAAGGGGATCACGATGGTTTCGCCGCTACCGTGATCCGCCTCGCAGAGTCCCTGGGCGAGGTGGCACAGGGCACCGCGCTGGCCACCGCCCGCGCGCTATCGGCACGCTGGACCGAGGCGGCGAGGCAGGCCAGCGCGCGCCTACAAGCCGAAAGAAGCCTGGTCGAATGTACCGGCACCCTCTCCAAGGCCCAGGAGCAAGCGCTGAAGGCCGCCGGGGAACGCGAAGCCGTCATTGCTGCCGCCGGCGGCCGCGATGAGGACGATGCGGCGCAGAGGATCGCCCTAGCCCGCGAATACATCCGGCACGCTGCGATGCGCGACGACGCTGCGAAGGCCCTGGCCCTGCACGGCGACGGGCTGTCCATCCCAACCCTGCACGCCGACGCGCGCGCGGTGCCACCCGAAGCGATGGTCGCTGCAACCGAAGCCGCGAAAAGCGAAGAAAGGGACTCCAGTGCGGCAGTCGAAAAGGCCGCCATCGGCGTCGCCGACATGCAGCGGGTATTCGACGCCGATGCAGAAATCACCCGAGCACAGGATGCCGCCGCCGCCCATGCCGCGGCCGCTGCGCGGTTTGGCCGACTGTTGGAGGAGCAACTGGTGCTGCAATTCGCGTCCGCGATGCTGCGCCAGGGCATGGCGGCCATCGAGCAGGAGGCTGGTGACAAAGGCCTCGCTCGCATTTCCAAAGCCTTCGCATCCGTAACCGCCGGCGCTTACGGCGTTGTACTGAATGACGAGGAAGACGGCGCCCTCCGTGCGGTCGAGCTCGCCTATCCGCACGAGCTGAAGCTCCTGGAACAGCTTTCAGAGGGCACGCGCGACCAGCTTTATCTCGCGTTGCGCATGGTGGCATTGCGCGACCACGCAGAAGCAGCCGAGCCGATGCCGTTCATCGCCGACGACATCCTGCAAACTTTCGACAACACCCGCGCCGCGGCTGCCATTGCTGCGTTGGTGGCGTTAAGCCAATGGCTGCAGGTGATCATCCTGACCCACCACGAACACCTTGCAGCCCTTACGGTCACCCTGCCGCAAGGTTGTATCAATATCCACAGACTTTGACGGCGAATCCATACGAATTGCCCCTTTGTATCAGTCTCCAAAATCTTGTGCTCGGCCAAAAGAGCGCGCACGCGTAGTATTCGGATTGCCATCCACCCGCGCCGTTATCCCTAACCGATCGGCCGCCACCAAAAAGGGGCGATTGCCGCCCATTTCAAATGCCATTGGGTTCCACCGTCTTGCTCTCGGGTTGCCCACCGGACAGCCGTCAAAGCCCAAACACAAAAAGATGCGACCGCATGCCGTCGGTTGGTGACTGAGCGAACCGCAGCGACAACCCGCTCACGCCAGCCAATCGAATAGGGACGGTGCATAGATGCTGACCCGCATTCCAGCCAGCATCATCAATGGCGGGGCCCGAAGATCCCAGTTCAATCGCCTGGGAGATGTAGTTACGCAGACGATCAGTTATCTCAAAGCGCAGATCTATAAGACCGCGGCCTGCTCATAAAAAAAGGAACTCACTGCATTACTGCAGTGAGTTCCTTTCCACGACGAGAATGTTAAACGATTTTGATGTCGTTCGTTGTGACGGTCGAGTTATAGAATGTGAACAACGAACCGTTCGCTGTCTGGACGTTTGTATATACCTGCCCTGCGCCAGGGCCATATGAACCCGTTGCTAGCCCATAATACGCACCCACAACCGATGAAACCAGAACCAGTTTGTCCAGGCCGCTGATGAAGTCACCCATCGTCGCGTGCTGGACGCTGTTTGCTGCCTGGCCCCCGCCCCCACCGACAATGGTCGAAGAAACACTGTTGTTCAGGCTGCGAAACAGTGAGTTGGGGCCAGTATGAAGCTGAATAAACTCCCCAACAAACGGACCTGCGTTGTAGATCGAACTCGTCGTGAAGATGGTGTCGCCCTGCGTCTGACTTGCATAGATCAAAGATGCGCCAGAGTTGCTACCCTGAAGCGTAACGCCACCCTTCGAGTAGGATGCGTCAAGCGTTGAGACACCAAGGCCCCCAGCCTTAACGACATCACCCACGCCCTTAGCACTCAGAAAATCATTATTTCCACCGCCAATCAGCGTTGCCCCGCCAACCGAAGACGAGCTCATGATGTTCGTGCCGGCGGTGCCACCTTGGAAATAGCCGTTGCCGTCAACCACTGTCAGCTTGCCGATGCCTGGAGTGCCGACACCGCCGAACACAGTCGTGGAACCCACACCGCCGGCTCCGAACACGGTGATGTTCGATGCACTTGGATTGATGAAGGCAGTGGCACCGTTCGCCGCCGTGTATACGATGTTGCTGCCGGTGGACGAACCCTGGATAGTATCGGTGGACGAGCCAGTACCAAAAATAGATGTGGTTCCAGCAGTCGCATTCACGTTGATCGTATTCGCGCCATCGCCGTTAAACGTTCCGTTACTGGAAAACGACGAAAAGGTGATGTTGTTTGTGCCGCCACCCGTGATGACGTAGGTCGAGCCTGCTTTATCCGTAAAGTTCAGATTACCAGACCCGGCCAGAACCGTCTGGCTGCCCATAAACCGCGCGTTGGAAACTGTGGTGGTATCGCTGTTGTTGATTGTCAACGCGACAACGTTGCTATTCAAAGTTGGCGAGAGGCTACCAACCGAGGACTGCGAGGCACTTCCCAGCGAACCAATAATCTGTGTTCCGCCGGAATATCCCGAGTTGACGTTCTGCTGGCCGATTGACCCACCAAACAGTGACGAGATGTTGTCGGCTGCAGCCTGCGCGACAGCCAGAGTGCTCGCCGAGGTCACAGTCAGAAAGTTGACAACTCCAGCACCAGACGCACCCGTAATCGTGACTGTTGGCATGGAAACCTCGCTTAAAAAGTCATCAGAGAAAACCAAACCAAGTTTGCAGTTGGCACGAATGCCAAAACACGAATGGCGCGTGGCTGTTACAAACAGGTCTAGTGCATAGATCAAAGCCAAGGCAAGCAGAAATGGTGGATTTAAGATGACAAAAAATCGACCATCAAGCGAATAGCGTTAATTTTTGCCGATCCACTCTCGCCCAGAAATCGCAACACACACCTTTGTGATAACGCTAAAAACAGAAAAGTTAGTAAAATTAATATTTTATATCAAATTAAACACTATCAAAAACGGTGAATTTGATACAGCTGGTCGGCACCCGAAACCCTTTTTTGAGCGAGGGTCGGCCGCACCAAAGGCTAGATTACCGCGGAATTTCCCGTGTGGATGGGCATGGCAAAGCTGAGTCCTCCAATGTCAACGACCCAGAAACCGTAAATGCTACTCATGACGAAATGGCCAATTCTAATCAGATAGCAGCTTCCGATAACGGTCCGCTAACGACGTGGGGCGGCATCGTGCTGCAGATGCGAAAACAGTCAATGTAAACGCCACATAAAAATATCTTCACGCTGGAACCAAAAGTTAATGAAGTGTTATTAGAGCGATACTTTCAACGTGCATGGCGTTTTTTAGTTAAGCGATGTTTGCGAAGGCGCGTGCGGTTCGCAGCAAAGCTGCTCGGTCCTCAGGTGAGCAAGATCGGTAAAGCCTTAAAAGGGCCAGCTCATCGCCACCCAGGCGATCTGCGAGGCCCAGCTCATGCGCAACGCTGGCGCCACCACCGCCAAGCAGCAGGTGTTCCACGCCAACACCCAGCACCGAAGCGATCTGCGCCAGATTGCTGCCCACTTGCCCCGAGCGCCCCGTCTCCCATTGGGCCACTGCACTCCGTGTCACGCCAATTCGGCCTGCCAGCGCGGCCTGCGTAAGGCCGCATCGCTCACGGGCCGCGCGGATCCGGCCACCGATTTCAAGGAGATCCATCCCGAGCTACCTCAAAAATATGGTACGCCGTTATGAGTGAAGAAAACTAACAAGGAAAGGATAGAAAACTTGACACAGAGTTGTTAGTCAAACTAACATGTGCTCGGCAGACATTCAGCAAGGCACCAACGATGCA
>JBBROR010000038.1:0-16913 GCA_038229175.1 Acetobacterales bacterium
ATCTCGACCAGCATCTGGTTCAGCGTCTGCTCGCGCTCGTCATTGCCGCCGCCCAGGCCGGCGCCACGATGGCGCCCCACAGCGTCGATCTCATCGATGAAGATGATGCACGGCGCATTCTTCTTACCCTGCTCGAACATGTCCCGCACCCGACTGGCGCCGACTCCCACGAACATTTCCACGAAGTCGGAACCCGAGATGGTGAAGAACGGCACGTTCGCTTCACCAGCGATAGCACGGGCCAGCAACGTCTTGCCGGTGCCCGGCGGGCCGACCAGCAGCACACCCTTTGGAATCTTGCCACCAAGGCGCTGGAACTTCTGCGGGTCCTTCAGAAACTGCACGATTTCCTCAAGTTCGGCCTTGGCCTCGTCGATACCGGCCACGTCGTCGAACGTGATGCGGCCCTGCTTCTCGGTCAGCAGGCGGGCACGGGACTTGCCGAAGCCCATGGCGCCCCGGCCACCGCCGCCCTGCATCTGGCGCATGAAGAACACCCACACGCCAATCAGCAACAGCATCGGGAACCACGACAGCAAATAATGCAGCAGCGGATTTACATCGCTGTCCTCAGGCTTGGCGACAACGCGCACACCCTTGTCCGTCAGGCGCGAGACAAGGCTCGGGTCTTCCGGGGTGTAGGTCTGGAAGCTGCGGCCGTCGGTCAACTGGCCATTGACGGTGCGGCCCATGATCGTGACGTCGCGTACGCGACCGCCATTTACTTCACTGACAAAATCCGAATACGCGACCTGCGCCGCCACCGGGCGGCTTGCACCAGGCTGGAACAGGTTGAACAGCACCACCAGCAGCAATGCGATGATGACCCAAAGGGCAAGGTTTCGGCCAAAATTGCTCATGTTATTCCCCGGCCTCTCTGGCCATTGATCCTTCGGCTTTCGCCACAGTTTCAACATAGGGAGCCGCGCGCAAAAGTGCATCCCCCAACGATCTTAAGTCCTTTTCACCATCCTGACCCTATCAGCGAAAGATCGGCCGCGCCGAAATACGGCGCAACGGCTGCAGGGCTTGGGGCCGCGCTGGCGACAATAGGGGGCGAAACGTTAAAAAATTCCTTACCAGAAACCACAACCCTGTCACCGGCCCGCAACACGGGCATTCCACGCATCACCACCCCGGGCCATGCAAGCCGGCCGCGTGGAGCGTCGCTGCCCCATGCACCCAAGGTGAGCGACAGGCCGCGCTGTCCTTCAAGATGGCCCTTGGGCAAGCGTATGAGTCGAAACCGTCCATCCCAGACCGCTCCGATCCTGGCCGGAATTTCGCGCTGCAGCGCGCTTGTTTCCCTGATCACCAACAGGCCCGGCCCAAAACGCCCCGCCGCCAACAGCCGCACCCCTGCCAGGGTTGCGGGTCGGGGCGCATTGGCCAAGGCCGCCACCTGCGCCAGAGACGGCGGGCGCGCGGCACCGCCAATCACCTGCACAAGATGCGCCAGCGCCTCAGGTGCAATGGGGCCGGGCGCCAGCACCGCGAAACCCTGTGGAAAAAAGGCCACCTTTGCAGCCAGCGCGAGCTGCCAAAGCCGCTCCTGCGACGCACGCGCCCGGCCACGATGGACCGACGACAGCGCAAAGGCCCGCAACCCGACCTGCACGCTACCGGCCCGCAGACGTTCGGCGCGCAGACGCCCGCGCAACGACAGCAGGCTGGCGTTCGAGGGGTCTTCCACCCATTCCGTTCCCCTGGCCCGCAGCCAGTCGCGCAGCATAATCGGATCGATGCTCAACAGCGGTCGCAACCGTCGGACGTGACGCGTCTCGACCAGCGCCGCCATCCCGGCCAGCCCGGGTGGGTTGCTTTGGCCGATCATGCGCATGATCACCGTCTCGGCCTGGTCACCGGCGTGATGGCCGAACACCAGATGCAGCACGCCTGCGTCAGCGCAGGCGGCTTGCAGTGCGCCATGCCGGGCATCGCGCGCACGCGCGGCCAATGCGGCCCCCTGGCTAAGGCCGGTCAGAGAAAGGATTCTTGCCTCGATGCCGCATTCGCCAAGACGCCCGGCCACCAGCAGCGCCTCGGCCGCGGAGCCGGCGCGGATGCCATGATCAACGATCAGCCCCAACACGCTGCCGCCCCGCACGCGCACCCAATCCCGGGTGAGCAATGCGGCAGCCATGCTGTCCGCCCCGCCAGACACCGCGACGGCAACGCGCGGACACGCCTCGAAGGGGCCGAGCGTGTCCATGATGTGAGCAAAGACACCTTCCAGATGCAGGCATGGACTTCCCAAGCCCACCGGTCGATCAGCGACAGGCCGCTGCGGTGCGCAGCGCTGTGGCGCGTGCCGCGATATCCGGCCGCGGGCTGGGATATTGCGCCTTCAACGTATCCAGCGCGGCGCAGGCCGAGCGCTTTTCGTTGATGGCGGCCAGGCTGGCGGCAAGGCCCACCAAGCTGTCCTGGGCATGCGCGCCCTGCTTGTTGCGGTCGTAGGTGTCGCCGTAAGCCACGGCCGCCTGCGGGAAGTTGCGCTGACCGCTCATCGCCTGGGCCAGCAGAAACTGGCCGTCATAGGCGCGCACAGAGCCTTTCACCGCGATCACTTCCCGCGCATTGGCCTCGGCCTGGGCGTAGTCCCGCCGGGCGAGAGCGGCATTGCCTTCCTGCAGCGCAAGCTCGGGCGTCCGCTTGACGGGCACGCCAGCGGATCCGGCGGCAGCTGATCCGGCGGCAGCTGCGCCAAGCGGCAACGAGCCAAGCGATGCCGGTGCCGGCCCGGTGGTGGGCGGCGGCGTTACGGCCCCCTGGCGCCCCGGCACTCCACCTGCGCCGCTGTCTAAGCGGAACTGCAGGTCGCCAATCTGCTTGGCAAGATCGGCGCCCTGGCGCTGCCGCGCGTTGTCCATCTCGTCCAGCCGCCCGTTCAACTGGCGCACCGCGTTTTCAAGCCGGTCAACGCGATCCAGCAACTGCGCCGTGATTTCTGAACCGCCAGGCAACGGCACTGCGGCGCCTCGGCCCCCGAGCGAGCTGGACGATGCCCCGCGGCCAGGATCGCCACGCAATGCCTGCATGTCGCGACGCAGCTCCAGAATCTGGTTCTGCAGGGCGATGCCCTCACGCGTGTCCATCTGCGCCGAAGACGGCGTGCTGGCCAACAAAAGCGCTCCAAACGCGCCCGCCATCAGGAATTTCATGTCCAACCCTCACCCCGTTGCCAAAGTCCGTCGTCTGACCGTCATCTTGTGCTGGGCAGGGTAGAGAAAAACCCAGGCAAAGAAAAACCCAGGCAAAGAAAAGCCGGCAGTCTCACGACTGCCGGCGTTTCCCACAGCGCAGCTCAGACCGGTTCAGCGAACCGAGGTGATCGCGTTGCGGTTCTGCGCGTAGGCAGCCTCGTTCGAACCCAGGGCGACCGGACGGTCCTTGCCATACGAGATTGTGGTGATGCGGGTCGACGACACGCCCTTGGCCACCAGATAGTCGCGGGCGGCAGACGCGCGGCGCTGACCGAGAGCGACGTTGTATTCCTCGGTGCCGCGCTCGTCACAGTTGCCGGCAACCTGCACGTTGTTGGACGCATACTTGCCAAGCCAGGCGGCCTGACGGTCAAGCGTGCCGCGGCCTTCGACGGGCAGGCTGGACTTGTTATACTCGTAGAACACGCGATCGCCGATATTGGCCACCAGGTCTTCCTGGCTGCCCGGCGACACGCTGGAGGCGGAGGCGGCGGTGGCCCCGGTGCCGGCGGTGGAGGCCGTGTCGGGAGTGGTGCAAGCAGCCAGCAGCGAGACGGCGGCGAAAGCGCCCAAGATTTTGAAGTTCATCGATTTACGTCCCTGGATAAGGTGCGGGCTGGTAACAGCAGATACCGATCGGGGCGATCCCCAACCGGGTCAGGCGAAGTGCAAAAGCCGCGGGAATGGCCGGATTTCGGCATTCGCGGCATGATGCGGGCTTACCCCTTCGTTGCAAAGCAGGTCAACACGTAGTGTCATCCGCGTCACACATGCCATCCATGCCGTGACACTCATGCAACGCGAACGGCCCCCAGGCGACAAAGGTTGCATCTTCGTTTTGTATCGCCTGAAATTTCATGTCCTCCATCAGCCCGGCAACGGTCCCCAGGCCGGCTCGGATGCGTCGGTGGGCGTGGCCACCTGGCGCTCGTTGAAGCCGGTGATGTCGATCGATACCAGCCGCGCGCTGAAGCCGTTGCCGCGATTGTCCCGCGCCGGGGTTTCCCGCCAGAACATGATCACCCGCCCGTTCGGCGCAAAGGTTGGGCCTTCCACAAAGAAGCTTTCCGACAGGATCCGCTCGCCCGAACCGTCCGGCCGCATCACGCCGATCGAGAACGTGCCGCCGTTGATCCGGGTGTAGGCAATCAGGTCGCCGCGCGGGCTCCACACCGGCGTGGCGTAGCGGCCATTGCCGAAACTGATCCGTTTGGCACCGCCGCCGCCGGCACCCATCACGTAAAGTTGCTGGTCCCCGCCGCGGTCGGAGTTGAAGACGATCTGCGTGCCGTCGGGGCTGTAGCAGGGCGACACGTCGATCGAGCCCGAGTCGGTCAGCCGGCGTGCGGCGCGGCTGCCGAGATCCACCGTGTAGATATCCGAGTTGCCGCTCTGCGTGGTCTGCGACAGCACCACCGAGTTGCCGTCCGGCGCGAAGCGCGGCGACAGCGTGAGGCCGGCGAAATCGCCGAGTGGCTGCTGGCGGCCGCTGCCGAGGTCGAACAGATAGATGCGCGGCCGGTTGTTGGCATAGCTCATGAACGCGATCTGGTCGCGCGTGGGATGGAATCGCGGGCTTTTTGCGATCCACGACCCATCGGTGAGAAAGCGGTTGTTCTCGCCATCCTGGTCCATCACGGCCAGGCGCTTGATGCGGCGATCGCGCGGTCCGGTGCCTGCGATATAGACGATGCGGGTGTCGAAATAGCCCTTCTCGCCCAGCAGCCGCTCGTAGATCACATCCGATATGATGTGTGCGATGCGACGCCAGTTGGACAATGTGGTACTGTAGGCGGTGCCCTGGATCTGCTGGCCCGGCAGCACGTCCCACAGCCGAAACTCCACGCGCACCTTGTCGCCGCCCTGGCTTTCCACCCGGCCGGTGACCAACGCCTGCGCGCCGATGCCCTTCCAGTTGGCGAAGTTCGGCACGTCGCTCGGCGCGCCGTTGATGAAGGCGGCGCTGTCGATGGCGCGGAACAGGCCGGAGCGGGCGAGGTTGTTGGTGATCACGCCAGAAATATCGCGGCCTAACCTGCCGGCATCGCCATCGGCGCCGGCGAAGGCGGGCACCGCGATGGGGATCGGATCGGTGCGGGCGCGATCCACCACAATGGCGGTGTCGGCGCCGCCAGGCTGCGGGGCCTGGGCGAAAACCCGCTCCGGCAGGAAGAATGCGGCAGCACCCACGGCGAGGCCACGCCGGCTGACGCTGAATTTTCCCGAGTCGAGGTCAGCGAGTTGCATCGAGGGGATAAGCGGAAGGGTCATGTTGGCACCCGGATCTGGTTTCAGTTGTCTGCGGAGCGCGTGCGCAGGATTGCACGGCTTTAAGGCTTGAAGATGAAGCTTAGTTTCTGAGTGGTCCCCAACTTGTCGCGCGGCAAACCCCAATCGGCGCATTTCGCGTCGAGAATGGCCCGGCGGGCACGTTCGAAGAAGGCACGAAAGCGCGGGTCGGACAGCCGCCCACGGTCCGCATCGCCAGTTTCAACCAGGCGTGGCGTGCCGGCGCCGTCGATCGTGACGACGACAGTGGCGCTCATTTTCTCCAGATCAAGCGCCCCGGCATCCTTGGTCCAGCATTCGCGAACCCGCTCGCCAATGGCACCGCGCTGGGTGGCCGAAAGCTGTGCGTTGATATCGCCGGTGCGGCTTCCGCCGCCATTGGGCGCACCGCCGGCATTCGGATTGGGCCGCGCCGTCGGCGGCTTTGTCTGCACCTGCAACGCGCGCAGCTTCTCCAGCGTGTTGTTCAGCTCGTTGCTCTCCGGCGCTGCATTCTTGGTGGGGTTCGGCTGGGAGGTACGGCTGGGCGGCGCAGGGGGTGGCGGCACGGGCGGTGGTGGCAACGGCGGGGTCGGCGGTGGCGGCGCGGGTGGCGGCGGGGCCGGAGGTGCGGGCGGCGGTGGCGGCGGTGGCGGCACCAAAGACGGCGCCGGCTCCGGCGGAGGCGGCGTGGGCTTCGGCGGCTGCGGCACGGGATCCGGCGCCGGCGCGGGCGGCGGCGTGGGCGGCGGCGGAGGCGGCGGGGGCGGCTCAGGCGGCGTGGGCTTAGGCGGCTCCGGGCTCGGCTCAGGCGCGGGCGAAGGCACCGCCGTTGCGGCCGGCGCCGGCACGAGGGCAGGGGCATCGGCTTTACGAGATGGCGTCGGCGGGCCTGCAACCTCCATCGTCACGGCGACCTCCTGAGGCTCCTCCGGCCTGACCGGAGCCGGAAGGGTCACCACAACGAACAGCAGAACCAACGCGTGCACGACAAGCGAAACCGCTCCGGCACGCTGGATCAGGCGGTCATCTCGCACCTTTATGCCTCAGGGACGCGCAGGCGTTCGCGGGGCGGGCGCCGACAGACGGGGGGCGGGGGCCGCCGGCGTGGAAGCTTGTGGTGCCCCGGCGACAGCACTTCCGGAGGGATCGCTCAGCAACGCCATCTTGGTGAAGCCGCCCTGGGTGATCACCGCCATCACCTCCAGCATGCGCCCGTATGAATTGCCCTTGTCACCGCGCACGAGGATCTTCTTGTCGTTGTTGCCCTCTGAAATCGCCTTGAGCTTCACAACAAGGTCGCCCACCTCGATCTGCTCGTCCTGCAGGAACACCTGGCCCTGCGCGTTGACGGAGACCGTCAGCGGCTTATCGTCCTGCGGCGCCGGTCCTGCCGCCGTCTTGGGCAGATCCACATTCACGGCAGACGTCAGCAGCGGCGCCGTCACCATGAAGATGATCAGCAACACCAGCATCACGTCCACCATCGGCGTGATGTTGATGTCCGCCATCGGCCGGTAGCGTGACTTTCGCCCACCGCCCACGCCGCCACCGCCCATAAGACCGCCCGCCATCGCTCAGCTCCGCTCTTCGGTCTGACGCGACAGAATGGCGCCGAACTCGGTGCCGAAACCCTCCAGCCGGCCAGCAAAACGCGCCAGATGGGTGCCGATCAGGTTGTAGGCCAGCATCGCCGGAATGGCGGCCACAAGACCGATGGCGGTGGCGAACAGCGCCTCCGCAATGCCCGGCCCCACCGTCACCAGGCTGGTGTTCTTCTGCGCTGCAATGGCGGTAAACGTGTGCATGATGCCCCAGACGGTGCCGAACAGGCCCACGAAGGTGGCGGACGAGCCGACCGATGCCAGGAACACCATCCACCGCTCCAGCCGCTCCATCTCGCGCTGGATCGTCACGTTCATCGCCCGGTCCACCCGCTCGCGCACGAAGCTGCTGCGCAGATCGGCGCCCGACGCCCGAAGCGACCGGCGCCATTCGCTCATCGCAGCCCCGAACACGGCGGCCATGGGATGCGCGGGCTTGGCGCCTTCATCCTCATAAAGCTCGTCCAGGCTGCCGCCCGACCAGAACCGATCCTCGAACGCGTCGGCCGCCCGCGTGGCGCGACGCAGCGACATCGTCTTCTCGAAGACGATCGCCCAGACCCACACCGACGCCAGCAGCAGCATGATGATGACGATCTTGACGACGATGTCCGCCTGCAGGAACAGGCCGGGAATGGAAAGGTCGCCCATCGTGGCCGAGGCCAGGTTCGCGGTATCTACAGCCCGGTCCAACGATCGTTCTCCTTCGTCTCAGTCCGCAGGCGCATCGCGTTTGGATGCGCCCATCATCAGCGCGAATGCGTCGCGCCATCGGGGTGGTATCCGGCCTGGCCGGCCGGTCGCCGCCTGCACGCAGGCAAGCTGGATTTCAATATCCACAAGCCGTGTCTCGCCCAGCATGATGGCCTGGCGGAGATCGACCGACGCACCGCGAACAGCGAGGGGAGCGGTGGTCACCGTCAGCGCATCGTCAAGCCGCGCGGGTGCCAGATAGTCCAATTTGACGCGCCGCACCATGAAGATCAGTCCATGAAGGGTCGTAAGCTCGGAATGCGGCACGCCGAGGCTACGCATCGCCTCGGTCCGGGCGCGTTCGGCGAACCCGAGATAATTTGCGTGATACACCACGCCCCCCGCATCGGTGTCCTCGTAATAGACGCGGATGGGGAAGTGACGGGCTGCGGTCATGGCTCCAAACGTCATGGTTCCAGATCGAGCACCGGCTGGGTGCCCGGCGGCGGCGTGAGGCCCAGATGCCGCCACCCGCGCTCGCCCAGCATTCGGCCGCGACTCGTCCGCAGAATGAGGCCTTCCTGGATCAGATACGGCTCGATCACATCCTCCAGCGTGTCGCGCGCTTCGGCCAGGGCGGCAGCAAGCGTTTCAACGCCCACCGGCCCGCCGCCGTGATGCTCCGCCATCCGGCGAAGATAGCGCATGTCCATCGCATCCAGCCCGATGGGATCGACCTCCAGCCGTCGCAACGCGGCGTCGGCAAGCCCGCGATCAACAACGGTGCTGCCTTGGACGAGCGCAAAATCCCGAACCCGGCGCAACAGCCGGCCGGCTATGCGCGGCGTGCCGCGGGACCGCCGCGCGATCTCCTCAGCGCCGTCATCGCCCAACAGGAAGCCCAATTTATGCGCTCCGCGCGCCACGATCAGCTGCAACTCCGCGGCGGTATAGAACACCAGCCGCAGCGGAATTCCAAAACGGTCGCGCAATGGCGTGGCCAGCAGACCGGCCCGCGTGGTGGCGCCCACAAGGGTAAAAGGCGCCAGGTCGATCCGCACGCTGCGTGCCGCCGGGCCTTCGCCGATGATGAGGTCGAGCTGGAAATCCTCCATCGCCGGATACAGAATTTCCTCGATGGCCGGCTGCAGACGATGGATCTCATCGATGAACAACACGTCGCGCGGCTGCAGGTTGGTCAGAATCGCCGCCAGATCGCCGGCCCGCTGGATCACCGGGCCAGACGTGGCCCGAAACCCTACCCCCAGCTCCCGCGCCACGATCTGCGCAAGCGTTGTCTTGCCCAGACCGGGCGGTCCATGCAGCAGCACATGATCCATCGCCTCCCCCCGCACGCGCGCGGCCTGGATAAAGATTGACAGATTTTCCCGCGAGGCCCGCTGCCCCGTGAAGTCCGCCAGGGTCTGCGGCCGCAACGTCGCCTCGGCCGCGTCCTCATCAGTCCGCGACGCGGTAATCGGACGGTCCTCGTCACTCACAACACGTTATCCCGTGGGGTAAGCGAGCAAACCGCCACCCACCATCCCAAAGCAGGTGCAAGACGGATCACCGAGCCAAATCCTTCAACCCATCCCGAATAAGACCATCCAAGGTGGCACCCTCCCCCTGCCGCTCCATCGCCTTGGCCACGGCAGCCGCCACCTCAGGCCTGCGATACCCAAGGTTCACCAGCGCCGAGATCGCATCGCTCTCCACACCGGCGGGTGGCGGCAGCACCGGCGAGAACCCCACACCCACCGGCATCGCCCCAGCCTTTTCGCGCAATTCCGTCAGCAACCGAACCGCCAGCTTGGCGCCCACGCCAGCGGCCCGCGTCAACGCCCCACGATCCCCGGCCTGAATCGCGGCAATCAAGTCGCGCGGCGACAAGGCTGAAAGAATGTTCAGCGCCACCCGCGCCCCCACGCCCTGCACCGTCGTCAACAGCCGGAACCACTCCCGCTCCGCACTGTCGGCAAACCCATAAAGCGTGATCGCGTCTTCGCGCACCTGCATCTCACACAGCACCACCGCCACCGAAGGCGGCTGCGGCAAGGCTGACAGCGTGCGGGTTGAGGCATGCACGAGGTATCCGACGCCGCCGACGTCGACCACACAACGATCGGCTTCAAGCTGCACCACCCGTCCCGTCAGCTGCGCAATCAAGCCATCACCTTGCCGGCCGCCCAGGCCGTCCGGCTCGCCCGGTGATGCGCATGACAGATCGCCACCGCCAAAGCGTCCGACGCATCGGCCCGCTTGATGGTGGCACCCGGCAGCAGGCGGCGGACCATCATGCCCACCTGGGCCTTGTCCGCCCCACCGGTGCCGACAACCGCCAATTTCACCGTCTTTGCGCCGTATTCGGCGACAAGCAGCCCCGCCATCGCAGGCACCAGCAACGCAACCCCACGCGCATAGCCCAACTTGAGCGTGGCGCTGCCGTTCCGGTTCACATAGGTCTCCTCAACCGCCGCCTCAGCCGGCCGATACTCCGCGATCAATTTGGCGAGCGCATACTGCAGCGCGCACAGGCGCAAAGGCACCGAGTCGTCGCTGTCAGTCGCGATCACCCCATCCGCCACGTGCCGTAGCCGGTTGCCATCGCTCTCCACCAGCCCCCAGCCGGTGAACCGCAGCCCCGGATCGATGCCCAATAGGAGCGTCACCTCGTAGGGTGGACAAAATCCACCATCCCAACACCGAATTTCACCCTGAAATCCGCGCCATCACATCGTCCGGGATATCGAAATTGGCATAAACGTTCTGCACGTCGTCGTTGTCCTCCAGAACGTCGAGCAGTTTCAGCAAGGCTGTTGCGCGGTCCTCGTCGAGCGTGACGGTGATCGAAGGCCGCCAATCCAGCTTCGCCTCCTCGGGTGCGCCAAAGCGTGCCTCCAGCGCATCGCGCACGCCGAAATACCCGTCCACCGGCGTGGTGATCTCGTGGCCCTCCGGCCCGCTCTCAGCGTTGTCGGCACCCGACTCGATGGCTGCTTCCAGCATGTCGTCCTCGCTGCCTGCCGAAGCGGGATAACGCACAACGCCGAGCCGGGAGAACATAAAAGAAACAGAATTCGTCTCGCCCAGCGCGCCGCCGGATTTGTTGAAGGCGGTGCGGATATCAGACGCTGTCCGATTTCGGTTGTCGGTCAGCGTTTCCACGATGACGGCCACGCCCGCAGGCCCGTAGCCCTCGTAGCGAACCTCCACGTAATCGTCGCTGCCAGACCCTCCGCTGGCCTTCTTGATGGCCCGCTCGATGGTATCGCGCGGCATGTTGAGCTGCCGCGCTGCCGTCACCGCCGCGCGCAGACGCGGGTTGAAAGCCGGGTCCGGCAGGCCGGATTTCGCTGATACCGTGATCTCGCGGATCAGCTTGCCGAACGCGCGGCCGCGCTTGGCATCCTGCGCCCCTTTACGATGCATAATGTTCTTGAACTGACTATGCCCGGCCAAGCTGGCCTCCTTAAGTTCTTGGATTTACGCCTGGCTGCGCAGAGCCACGCGCGCAACGGTCCAGGCCAGCGCCATCTTCACCAGATCGCCCAGCAGGAACGGCATCACGCCCACCGCCAGCGCGCGGTCGATGCCCACGAACTGTGCCAGCCAGGCGGCGCCGGCCAGATAGATCACGCAGCCTGCCGCCAGCATGCCGATCGCCGTCTGCAGACCGCCGCGTGCGGTGCCCACAATGACCATCGCCGCCACCATCCCCGCAAGATAGCCAGCCGCGGGCCCGACCAGCACCGCCACACCCACGCCGGACGCGAAAACCGGCAGACCCAAGGCGCCCTCGGCCAGATAGGCCATCATGGCTGCGAACCCCAGAGCGCTTCCAGCGGTGGCCGCGATCAGCATCACCGCAAATGTCTGCAAGGTCATCGGCACCGGCCAGAACGGCACGCTCACATGGGCAGAGGCGGCAATCAGCAGGCTGAGCCCCAAGGCCCGGACGACGAATGAAAGCTGCCGGCTGCGCAGACTGGAGGTGATGGCGGTCATGGCGTTATTCCCTCAGGGGCATCGCGTTGGGGCATCTCGGGCTGTGGTTTCTAGCCGATGGGCATCGTCTGCGAAAGCCGCCCGCCCTGCCGCACCGGCTCGACCCGGATGGCAAGCCCGGTTGCATCATTGGTCTCGACAAACAATCCGCACAACGTGACGGCCCCATCGGCCGGCGCCAGCCGATCGCCGGGCATCTTGCGCCAGAACCGCGCCGCCGCACCCTCCTTGGACATGCCGATCACGCTGTCATAATCGCCGCACATGCCCGCATCGGATTGAAACGCGGTTCCCCCTGGCAGGATCTGGTGATCAGCCGACGGGCAATGCGTGTGGGTGCCGACAATCAGGCTGGCCTGGCCGTCGAACGAATGGCCAAACGCCATTTTTTCCGATGTCGCCTCACCGTGGAAGTCAATAACGGCAGCCGCTACCGTGGTGCCCAATTTATGCTTGGCCAATTCCACGGCGGTGGCGCGGAACGGGCAATCCAGCGGGTCCATGAACAACCGGCCCATCGCGTTGACCACCAGCGCCCGCCGGCCATCACGCAGCGGGGCCACCACGCTGCCGTGGCCCGGTGTGCCCGGCGGGAAGTTCAGCGGGCGGATGAGCCGCGGATGATCGTTGATATACGGCGCCAACTCCTTGCGATCCCACGCATGGTTGCCCAGCGTAATGACGTCGGCGCCGGCCGCGAACAGGCTCTCGGCCATATCGGGCGCCAGGCCAAACCCGTGGCTGGCATTCTCACCGTTGATGATCGCCAGGTCGATTCGCATCGCCGCCCGCAGCCCGGGCAGCCCGGCACACGCGGCCTCGCGACCGGCGCGGCCGATGACGTCACCCAGAAACAGAATCCTCATTTTTACCGTCTTTCGAACACGAGCACGCCCCGCTCGGTGGCAACCGCATCAAGCCGGGCGTCGTACTCGCCCGCGGGCACAACGTCGAGTTCCTGTGCCGCATAGGCGCACCCCACGGCCACGGCATCGGGCAGCGCCGACAGCGTGCGATCGTAATACCCGCCGCCATAGCCGAGACGACGCCCGGCGTTGTCGAACGCCAGCAGTGGCGCAAGAATAAAATCCGGAACCACCACCGGCCCCTCTGGCCGACGCGTGCCGAAGCGCTCTCGAATCATCGTCGAAGCCGGAGACCAAAGCCTAAAAATCAATGGGTTGCCGCGAGTCGGCGTTTCGGGGAGTGCAACGACATGCCCCCGCACATGCAGGCTATCGAGCAGCGGGCGAATGTCGATCTCGCCGTCCAACGGCCAGAAGCCGCTGACAACGGCGCCAGCCTGCGGCGGAAATTCGGCCAGCAGAGCCACGCCAAGCTGGGTTCCAAGCGCTGGATCGCAGCCCTGCCGCGCCAGCAACGCGGTGCGCCGCGCTGCGTGCTTGGCTTCTTCGAGGTACGAAAGAAAAGTCAAAAGGTGCGGAGCCGCCGAAGCCGTTGGAATGTCATCCTCCCAAGGCCTGCGTGAGCAGGTGGGTACCAGATGCCAAGACCAGGATCTCGACAGCGCCAGTCCCCGGGAGGTTGCTTATTGGCCCTGGGGATGAGCGACCTGACGCACCCAGCAGCCCCGCACCACATAGCTAGGACGGCTCGAGCCCGTTTGCAATCTGTTCCGCACGTGCCGCCAGCTTCGAAACCTTCCGAGAAACCTCGGCCTCAGGCTTCATGCGGTTCTTTTCCGCCAGAAGCCCCCGCAAAGTATCGGTTTCCACCTTGGTGTCATGCAGCTCGTCAGCCATCAGAAGCGCTGCCAGCACCAGAAGCCGCTGCTCCCCGCTGCTGCTGCCGAGCGCCTTGATGCTGTCGATCCGGCTTTCCACCTGGGCCGCCATGGCGATCAGGTGGCCCTCCTGGCCGTCCTCACAGCCAACAGTATAGCTGTAGCCGTTGATTTTAACGCTGACCTGGGCCAAGCCGTGCTCCCTCTATGCTTCGTCGATCGCGGCGCGCAGCCGGGCGATCATGCTGTCCAATCTATCGCGTAGCACGGGCGTGCTCTGCTCCTGTACGGGTTTTGGAATGCGATCCCCCTGGCTGCCCACCGCGCCGGCCGCCAGATGGTCGATCCGGTCCAGCGCCGCCTCCAGCCTGGCCATATCGGCAGCAAGCTCATTCGGGCCTTGATCGCTCGTCCCGCTCATGGCGTTCTCACTCCCGAGGCCTGGTTCAACGAGGTCCATGGTCATAGGTCAAGCATGAACCCGCCCCACCCCAGGCTGCAAGCCGCAGTTATATCGGAATGTCGCGCGGTTGTGGTCCACGGCCGCACACAGGCGGGGCTTGTCCTCCGCCAAGGCGAAGCGGTGACCCTGATCTCGGCAGTGGGGGCTGCTTCACTTGGCGGCCCGGCCTGGTGGCGTGCCATGATCGACGATGCCTGTGCGGAATATCCTCACACGCCCTGCCTCGACATCCTCGATTGCGCCGATGCCCCAGGACTGGCCATGGCCGCGCTCAGGATGGGCCAGCGATATCTGGTGCTGTGGCCAGATTGCCCGGCCTTCGAACCGGTAAGATCGGCAGCTTCCGGTATCGGCGCCGTGGTCCTCGCCGGCCGTCCCTGGGCGTTGGACCTGGCGGATCGTCAGGCCGTGCGGCAACTCGCAGAATATCTGCGTCCAACAAATCCAGTCGTCGCGCCGGATCGTGACAGCGCGGGCCCAACGCGCTAGAGCAACGGTTGACCGAACCGAGCCGCTTGCGGCTCCGTCGGGCGGACATAAGCTGCTCTAGAACTTATGTTTTCTAGAGCACGACATCTGATCGATTGCTTCCAATCGATCAGATGTCGTGCTCTAGACGCCGCATCACTGGAAACGAGCCTGCCAACAGAGGACGCGGAACATGCATCTGACACCGGAAGTCAAAAAGATCCTGGGCTGCTACGAGAGTGACAATCCCGGCACAAAGGGCAACCTCGCCCGCATCCTGATGCAGGGTAGACTCGGCGGCACCGGCAAACTCGTGATCTTGCCAGTCGACCAGGGTTTCGAACATGGCCCGGCCCGCAGCTTCGCGCCGAACCCGGCCGCGTATGACCCGCACTATCATTTCCAGCTGGCGCTGGACGCCGGCCTGTCCGCCTATGCCGCCCCGCTGGGCATGATTGAGGCCGCCGCCGCCTCGTTCGCAGGCTGCATCCCCACGATCCTCAAACTGAATTCATCGAATTCGCTCGCCACGCTGAAGGACCAGGCCGTGACCGGCACGGTGTCCGATGCGCTGCGCCTGGGCTGCTCGGCGATCGGCTTCACCATCTACCCCGGCAGCGAATACGCCTTCGAACAGATGGAAGAATTGCGCGAGCTGTCCGAAGAAGCCAAGGCCGCAGGCCTCGTGGTGGTACTGTGGAGCTATCCACGCGGACCCATGTTGGACAAGGCCGCCGAGACGGCGTTCGACATCTGCGCCTATGCCGCCCACATGGCGGCCCTGTGCGGCGCGCACATCATAAAGGTGAAGCCGCCGACCGCGCATATCGGCCTCGAAGCCGCGCGAAAGTCCTATGAGAGCATCGACGGCTCCACGATGGCCGCCCGCGTGAAGCATGTGGTGCAGTCCTGTTTCAACGGCCGCCGCATCGTGGTGTTCTCCGGTGGCGAATCGAAAGGCCTGGACGGTCTTTACGAAGAGGTCCGTGGCCTGCGTGACGGTGGCGCCAACGGCTCGATCATCGGCCGCAACACCTTCCAACGCCCGCGAGAAGAAGCGCTGGCGATGTTGCAGACGATCATCGACATCTATCTGAACAAGGCCTGAGCCGCGTGAGCGGTTCTAAGGGAGCAGGGTGCCGGCTCTATCTGGTGACACCGCCCGCCTTGGAACCGCAGGCCTTTTCCAACCGCCTGGCAGAAGCGCTGGACGCGGGTGACGTCGCTTGCGTACAGCTTCGCCTGAAGGGTGTCTCGGACGACGCCCTGCGTCGCGCGATCGATATTTTGCGACCGGTCGTGCAGTCCCGAGACGTGTCGTTCCTTATCAACGACCGCCCCGACCTCGCCGTGGCGCATGGCTGCGACGGCGCGCATGTGGGCCAGGACGACACCAACGCCGCCTCCGCTCGCAAGATCCTGGGCGCGCTCACTTTGGGCGTCACCTGCCACAACAGCCGCGAAATGGCGTTCGACGCCGGAGAAGCCGGCGCGGACTATGTTGCCTTCGGTGCCTTCTTCCCCACCACAACCAAAGACGCCCCTATCCGGGCCGAGATGGACATTCTGCAGTGGTGGGCCGAGCTGATGGAATTGCCATGCGTGGCAATCGGCGGCATCGATGCCACCAACTGTGCACCGCTGGTTCGCGCCGGCGCGGATTTCCTGGCGGTGGTGGGTGCCGTGTGGAACCACCCAGACGGCGCGGCCGCAGGCGTTCGAACCATGAACGCCGCGATCACTTCGGCGTAGTGCTCTGTGGCAGACAAGATGATGCTGCATGTGTCAGGGCACTGTCCTGATCGTGTGGGCTGATTTGCCAAACGGGCTGCAGTGCGCCTTTGGGTCGGACCACTGGTCTGTCCACCCACCAACAACCCGATCAAAGACCCCGCTCCCGCTTGATCCTGTCCCAGGCGGCGTTGATCCGCGCAACCTTGTCGCTCGCCTTGGCCACCAGATCCGGTCGCAGGCCACGGCTGGCCAGCATGTCCGGATGGTTTTCGCGCATCAGGGTTTTCCACGTGGCACGCAATTCCTCGGGCGTGGCGGTACGCGACAGTCCCATCACGGCATAAGGATCTTCCTCAGCCTCCCGGCCCACACGCCGTGGCGTGGCGCCGCTGGCCCGGTCCCAGGCGGCCCGCCCAAGCCCCAACGCACGGCCAATCTGTGCCAAAAAGTCCCGCTCGCGGATATTGATGGGGCCGTCAGACAGCGCGATTGCAAACAACGCCGTCAGCACGTCCTCCAGGATGCCGGGGCTATCGGCGAAAGCTTCACCGAGCCGCGTGGCATAGGCCACCGGATCTTCCGCACTTTCCCGCGCCTGGTCGAACAACTGGCCGATGTCACGCACCGCCTCGGGCGGAATACGGAAGGAACGCTTGAAGGCGTCGATCTCGTGGCGATTGACGGGTCCGTCCACCTTTGCGGTCTTCGCCGCCAGCACCACCACGGCA
>JBBROR010000039.1:0-16861 GCA_038229175.1 Acetobacterales bacterium
AAGTCCAGAGGCGCCACCTGCTCAAGGCCGACGAAGTCATGCGTCTTGGCGCTGCCAGGCCGATCGTGCTGGTCGCCGGTGAGCCGCCTTTCCTCCTCGATCGCATCAGATATCGAGCCTCAAGCTGTGATCAGGCCGCACAACAATGAAGTTCGCGGCCACCAGGAAGCAGCTCCCCTCACGCGTCACGCCACCAGCCGGCGCCTGCAGAGCACGTTCCAACGGCTGCCGGAGATCTTTGTCGGGCGCGTAGCGTGATGGCATCGGTATGCCAAGAACCCGAGCATAACACTTGTATGAGTTGAATCGTATGATGGTTATTAGGTGTTCAGCTTCTCCAGTTGGTGCAGCCCAGGTCTTGCTGGAAACTATGATCCGACCACCGGATGCGTCAATTCTGCCTATAAAGTACCACTTTATTACTTGCTATGCAGTCGGTAGTCGAAAACTCGATCTTCACCTGGGGCGCCGATAGCCTGCTGATGCGAGAAGAACGTGCCGAGCTGATCGCGGCGCTCGCGCGTAATCCGACGGCTGGTGATCTGATATCTGGCACCGGCGGTGTCCGGAAAATGCGGCTTGCGGCAGGCGGGCAGGGCAGGCGGGCAGGGCAGGCGCGGCGGGTGAGCCTCCTTGCCCCAAGAAGGTCCCATATGACCGCGATGCACGACGCGGTTGCGCCTCGTCGTGTTGGCAGTAAGCGGCCACGGGACCCTTCAAAGCCGGATTTCCCCCGGATTTGGCTCGATCCTATCATCGACTCATGACACGTAAGAACCCATGACCACGATTGCCGTGCGATCACCATGCCGAGGCGGAGGGCTATCAACAGGCGCTCCAAGTGGGCTGATGAAGATGTCCAGCCGAGCCTTGCCAACATCTCCACCAGCCCGATCAGGGCGCCAGTCTCATTGCACCCACCTATTTTGCCAGATGCGCATCAAAGAACCGGGCGATGTCGGTGAATGCCTCCTTGGTCTCCGGCGCATTCGCATCAAAACCATATTGGGCGTGCGACTGGCCTTCATAAACGTTGAGTTCCGCATCCACCCCCGCGCGGCGCAGCTTACGATGGGCGCGCACGGTGTTGGATAGGAACAGATCGCGCGTGCCACTGGTCAGAATGGCCGGCGGAAGGCCCGAAAAATCGCCATAGATCGGTGAGATCTGCGGGTCCTTGAAGCTCGTGCCGTTTGCGTAGATTTTTGCAGCCCTGCCGAGCCAGCCGTTCCATGTGACCAGCACGTTGTCCACCCATTCGTTGCTCGCATAGGTGTCGCCGATGTTATCAATATCCGACCACGGCGTGCCCGGCGCCATCGCCGCCGGAAGTGCCACACCCTCTGCCTTGGCGCGCAGCACCAGCGCCAACGTCATCGCCCCCCCGGTGGAGGTGCCGAACACTGCCATTTTCTTCGGGTCCGCCAACTTGATGGCCTCCTTCCACACCGCCATGGCGTCATCCATTGCAGCCGGATACGGGAAATCGGGCGGCATCCGGTAATCGACAGAAATCACCTTGAAGCCGCCGAATCCCGCCAGAAGAATCGCCTCTGGGGTGGCGGCCTCGCCAGGCCCGAACACATAGCCGCCGCCATGGATGTGCACGAGCAGACGGTCCTTGTTCGCCGGCAGAATGGCCTTTGGCGTCACGATGAACACCTTCACCCCACCCATCACGGCAGGCTCGACGGTAACCCCCATCTTCTCCCGCAGTGCCGGCAGCGCCTTTACGGCAAGGGCTGTGCGGGCGTCGATCAACGCATGCCACTCCGCTGCGTTCTTCGGATCGGCGTTCATATGTGGCGGAAACGGATTGCCGATCAGCGCCTGCATCTGCGGGCTTACCTCATCGGCCGGCACCTGAAAGCTTTTGGCAGGCGTGTTGCGAATGCCCGGCTTGGTGTTTGCGGCCGCTTCGGCTGTGGCGGTCTGCTCGTAATTTTCTGGCGCCGCCTTCTGGGCAAACACCGGAACGACGGCCAGCGCCGATAGCAGCGTGGTTGTAAGCAAAATTCTAGCAAGGCGTGACATGGCGATGTCTCCCGTTTCGCGCATGTTCAGGGGGCCTTCATGGCCCGCAGCGCTTGGACGGGAGTATCAACACCGCACCAGTGAGAAACAATCCCCGCGCCCCCAAAAGGGTGGAATACAGCTCACGCACACCACTAAAGCCAACCAGCCCCGCCGTGATCAACGCAAGTCATGAAATGCGAACAGACCCTAAAGGTAAGGCAGCAGGAGCCGTGCCGCGGAATCGCGCAGGCGCCGGGCGATGCCGCGGCTGCGGATCTCGGCCTCGTCGATTTGTCGCCCGTGCCATCCCGCCACCAGCGCCTCCAGCGTGGTTGCCAGCGTAGGATCGGTGATTTCGACGCAAAGCTCGAAATTGAGGCGGAAGCTGCGCATGTCCCAGTTGCTGCTGCCGATCAGGCACCAGGCGCCGTCGACCACCATCACCTTGGAATGGCGGAAGGGCGGCGGGCTGAGGAAGACTCGGCAGCCGTCTTGCAGCAACGGGCCGATGTTGGCGCGCCAGGCCCAGTCCATCAGGCGGTGATCGCCGTGCTCGGGCAGCGTGATTTGCACGTCCACCCCGCGCATCGCGGCCAGCGACAACGCGGAGATCAACTGTTGGTCTGGCAGGAAATAGGGTGTCATGACGGTGATGCGGGTTTGCGCGCAGGCGATGGCCTGTTGCACGGCGAATTTGATCTTTTCCAGATCTTGGTCGGGCCCGGCGGTGACCACGCGGGCGGGAGTGTGGCCTTTTGGCGTGAGGTTGGGGAACCAGGCCGGCCCGTCCAGCGCCTCGCCGTCGTCGTCGCCGCGCTCGGTGCAGAACGCCCAGTCGCGGGCGAAGGCCTCGACAAGTTGGGCGACCACGGGGCCGTGAAGTTCGAAGTGCGTGTCCTGGACAGGGTGGGCGGGGTTGGTCGCCAGCTCGTTCTGGTTGGCGATGTTGATGCCGCCGGTGAAGGCGAGGCGGCCGTCTACGACCAGGATCTTTTGATGGGTGCGCAGGTTGAGGAACGGCATGCGCCAGGGTAGGACGGTGTGCATGAACCGCTGGGCGGGCAGCCCGGCCGCCAGCAGGGCGGAATACGCGCGTGATCGCAGCCAGCCGCTGCCCACGCCATCCACGATCACGCGCACCGCAACGCCACGGTCCTGCGCCGCGCGGAGTGCCGCCACGAAGCGCATTCCGGTGCTGTCGGCGCGCATGATGTAGCTGGACAGCGCCACGCTGGCCTTGGCACCGGCGATGGCGGCCAGCATCGCGGGATAGGCCTCGTCTCCGTTTTGCAGGATGCGCCACGTGTTGCCGGGCTCGACCGGGCGTTCCGTGAGAAGGCCGATTGCTTTTTCGAGGGGGGAGAGGTGGCGGTCCGTTGGCTTCACCAGCCGGGCGCGGCCGTGGCGGCGTGGCTTGGCCGGCCCGCCGCGCACGCGCCGCGCACGTCGCTGGACGCGGTTGATGCCGAGTACGAAATACAGGAAGCCGCCGAGGAACGGCGCGAACCAGGCCAGCCCGATCCATCCGGCGGACGGCGCCACCTCGCGCCGGGTGAGCAGCACATGCACCGTGACGGCGATCGCGATGAGCAAGCTGAGCGCCAGCTCGACATCGGGGCGCAGCAGGCTTGCGATATGCAGCAGATCGTTCATTCGGGGAGGCGCGGCTCGGCCGTCCTGACCGCGTCTGGGAACATGGCATCCGCGTGGGCCTGCCAGGCTGCCTCGCGCCGCCACAGCGCCCGGAATCCCAGGAATGCCGCCACCGCCGCGATGCCGAGGGCGGCGAGGCCGATGGGGCCGACCACGCGGGTGATGCGATCGCCCAGGAGATAGGCGCCGCCGCCGTAGAGGCCCACCCAGACGATGCCGCCGGCGGCGTTGAACGCGAGGAATTGTGGCCAGTCCATGCGATTGGCGCCGGCCAGCAGCGCCGCGAGGGCGCGCAGCATGGCCACGAAGCGGCCGAAGAAGACCACCTTGCCGCCATGCAGACGGAACATGTATCGGCCCAGGCGCAGCCGTGCCGGCCCCAGCCCGACGCGGCTGCCGTAGCGTTCGAGCAAACGCAGCCCCCCCTCGCGCCCGATCCAGAACCCGATGTTGTCGCCGATGATGGCCCCCGCGGCGGCGGCGAGCAGCACCAGCCATATTTCGAGACGATGCGTGCTGCCGGCGTAAAGGCTGGCGGCGACCAGGGTGGTTTCGCCCGGCAGCGGCAGCCCCATGCTCTCAAGCGCGATGACCCCTGCGACGATCCAATAGCCGTAGGTTTCGATGAGTGTTGCCAGCGTGGCGGGAATTGTGGAGTCCACGGCGTGTCCAGTTCTTTCGGTATCTTGGTTGTGACTCTGGGCTGCCGCGTCGCCAAGAGGCGGCGTGCGATGGAGGCTGGCCTTGCCTCCTTCGCTGGGGTGGGTGGGGCCGCTATTCTGTCTGCCCGGCCACCCGGCGGAAGTGGACGACGGCGATGGTGAGGAAGAGGGCGCCGGCGATGGACACCGCTGCGAACTGGGGCCAGACGACGGACAGGCCGGCGCCGGAACAGGATGGATTGGGCGAACGAGACGACGGTGCGACCAGGGTAGTGTCGGCAATTTTGATGCAATCGAGCTCGACGGTGTGGCGGGTGGCATCGAGCGCCTGGGTGGCTTCGCCCAGCGCCGCGGAGGCCATCGCCATTGCCGCCACGCCGGCGTTGAGTTGATGGCGTTGCTGGTCGTAGAGCTGCCGTGTGGCGTAGCCCTGGCCCATCAGCGTTGTGGTTCGCAACAGCTCCACCTTGGCAAGTCCACGACCGTTCTTTGCTGTTCGATGGCGGCGGCGCGGTTGGCGAGGGTGGTTTGCGCCTGAAGCACCAGGGCCTGGTCTTTCAACAGTATGGCCTGCAGGCCCGGGCTGTCCATCCGGGCGACCGCCTGGCCGGCTTTGACCATCGTGCCCTCGTCTACCAGGACCTCGGCGACGCGGCCTGCGAATTTGGTGTCGATGTCGACCTCGTCAGCTTCCGTGCGGCCGTTTCCGAAGGCAATGCCGGCGGGCAGCGGAAGCGGGCGATGCCACCACCAGACAGTGCCGCCGCCTGCAGCCGCGAGCGCGATCAGCAATGCGGGCGCGATGATGCGAAGTCGCGTTTTCGCAGACCTGACCATCAGGTTTCAAATGGGTGGGGCGTGACGCCATCGCCCAGCGCCATCGCCCAGCGCCAGCGCCATCGCCCAGCGCCATCGCCCAGCGCCATCGCGGGGTCGCCATCGCGGTGGCGCGGCAGGACAATGTGGCGATACAGGCGACCACAACTTTATATCCGATCGCGAACCGGAATGCCTGAAGCAATGCCGGCCAGCGGGAATGCAAAAAGGAACGGTGCAATATTGCGGGCGCTATCATAACGAAAATTTAGGCCATTCGTTTTCTGTCCTTCAGCCAGTGGATGCGGTGTTCATTGGAGGGTGGTATCTTTGCCCTCCCCGTCCCCGTATTTGAACCTGTTGTCTGTGCTTCGTGTTTTGCGGGGCGCAATTGGGGGATTTTGTGCCTGTGGCCCTGCCTGGGTTTGGCCGGGGCGGTGTGCGTGGCTGGTGCGTTTGGCGGGATGGCAGGCGGGGTTTGGATCTCAGCTTCGGGTGGTTCTAGAGACGCCGGAGATGGTGGCGGCGGGAGATGTTTCGGCTTCCCGGATGGTTGCCACCCCTGCCAGAACACCACCAGTGCGGGTTTCAGAGGTTGCTGAACCTTGGCGGATACCGCTGCCGCGTGGGTTATGACGCGGCGCGGCGGCAGGGGTTTGGGAAGAGACGCCTGGACAAAGGTGATGGGATTGTGGGCGAGGCGCGCGCTAAATGTTCCGGATAAGCAATAGTTGTGGCATAAGCCCTCCGATCCTTACACCGCACCGGCGAAATGGAGCAGGACGCCGCCGCTGGCACAGGCAAGCAGGGTTGGGATCATGCCGGCCTTGAAGCGGAAGATCGCCAGCACGGCCAGCAGCGAGAGGCCGAGCGCCCAGGGGTCGAGGCTTGCGGGGATTGGGGCGTCGAAGGACAGGCCCATGGCGCGGACTGGGCGGGCCTCGCGGAACCAGGTGTGGAGTGCGAACCAGACGGCGAGGTTGAGGATGACGCCCACGACGGCCGCGGTGATGGCGGACAGCGCGCCGCTGAGGGATCTGTTGCCGCGCAGGCCTTCGATGAAGGGGGCGCCCAGGAAGATCCAGAGGAAGCAGGGTGTGAAGGTGACCCAGGTGGTGAGCAGGCCGCCGAGTGTGCCGGCCAGCATGGGGTGTAGGCTGCCGGGATCGCGGTAGGCGGCCATGAAACCCACGAACTGGGTAACCATGATCAGCGGGCCGGGGGTGGTTTCGGCCATGCCCAGACCGTCCAGCATCTCGCCGGGGCGCAGCCAGCGGTAGTTTTCGACGGCCTGTTGGGCGACGTAGGCCAGCACTGCGTAGGCGCCGCCGAAGGTGACGACGGTCATTTTGCTGAAGAAGACGGCGATGCGGCTGAAGGTGGCGTCTGGCCCGAGGGTTGCGAGCAGGGCCAGGACGGGGACGAGCCAGAGTATGAGCCAGATGGAGGCGGCTTTTCGGGCCATGGCGACGGTGGCGCGGGCGTGGATGGGTTGGCCTTCGCCGAGCAGGCTGTCGGCCTCGGACAGGGCGTTTTTAACGGTTTTGCCATGGCCACCGCCGATCTGGAACTGCGACGATCCGGATTTCGTGCCGAGCCAGCCGAGAAGGCCGGCGGCGGCGATGATGATTGGGAAGGGAATGTTGAGGAAGAAGATGCCGATGAAGGACGCGGCTGCGATGCCGATCATGATGGTGTTCTTCAGCGCGCGGCCGCCGAGCCGGATGACGGCCTGGAGCACCACCGCCAGAACGGCGGCTTTAAGGCCAAAGAAAAGCGCAGCGACGGCACCGACCTGGCCGAGGCCGGCATAGATATAGCTCAGCGCCATGATGCAGATGAGGCCGGGCAGGACGAACAGCATGCCGGCCGCGATGCCGCCTTTGGTGCCGTGCATGAGCCAGCCGATATAGATGGCGAGCTGCTGCGCTTCGGGGCCGGGAAGCAAGGTGCAATAGGACAGGGCGTGGAGGAAGCGGGCTTCGCCGATCCAGCGTTTTTCGTCCACGACAATGCGGTGCATGACCGCGATCTGGCCGGCCGGGCCGCCGAAGGAGAGTGCGGCAACGCGCAGCCAAACGATGAGGGCGTCCGTGAAGGAGACGCCGTGGGAGCGGGTGACCTGACCGGTTGGCATCATGTTGCGCCGCCTTCTGCGTCCTGTGACAGCCTGATTTTAGGTTGGCAAGATCGCCGGGCTTTAAACATTTTGTAAGGGATGCTGTTCATGATCGTAGGATCGTGACGATCACGTTGCCCCAGGCATCCACGCAGGCGAGGTGGCCGGGGTCGATGACGGTGGTGGCGTCGGGTTGTTCGAGGATGGCGGGGCCCGGGATTTCGGCGCCGACGGGCAGATCGAGGCGGGCGTAGATTTCGGTTTGGTGCCAGGCGCCGGCGAACCAGACGGGGCGGTGGCCAAGATGGGCTTTTTCGACTGAACCGGTGGTGTCCGGGGCGAGGGCGCTGAGGTCGAAGTAGGGCCTGATGCCGATGCAGGTGGTGCGGAGGTTTACGATGCGCATGGCAAGGCCAGGGAGCAGGCGGCTGAAAGAGGCGAGGTAGGCGCGTTCGAAGGCTTTTCCGATCTGGGCGTGGTCGATGGCGGCGACCTCGTCCGGATGTTCGAGGTCGAGGGGGACGGAAATGGTGTGGGTTTGGCCGACATAGTGCATGTCGAGCGCGAAGGTTTCGGTGATGGCTTCCAGCGCCAAGCCAGCGGACTGGACGATGGTTCGGGCGGCTTGGGCCTCGGCTTGCATGAGGGTGGCAAGCGCCGACGTGTCGATGCGGTCCAGCGTGACGTTCAGCGTGCGGACCTGGTCGTGGCGGACGTCGGCGATGACGCAGCCCAACGCGGAGGTGACGCCGGGGTAGCGGGGGACGAGAGCGGCCTTGAGGCCGACGTCTCGGATGAGGGCGCCCACATGCAGCGCGCCGCCACCGCCGAACGGCACGGCGGCGAATTTGGCGGGGTCGTGGCCGCGTTCGATGGAGACGAGGCGGATGGCGCCGGCCATGCGGGCGTCTGCCACGCGGACAATGGCTTCGGCGGCCTGCATGGGGTTGAGGCCGAGGGGTTTGGCCACGTGTTCGTCGATGGCAGCAAGGGCTGCTTCGGTGTCGAGCCTGTTGAGTTTGCCGCCGATGGGGCGTTCGGCGTTGATGCGGCCGAGGACGATGTTGGCGTCGGTCAGCGTGGGCCGGGCGTTGCCCTGGGCGTAGGCGACGGGGCCGGGGCGGGAGCCGGCGGATTCGGGGCCGACCTGCAGGAGGCCTGCCACATCGACCGAGGCGATGGAGCCGCCGCCGGCGCCGATGGTGGTGATCTCGATCATCGGGCTGCGGATGACGAGACCGAAATCGATGGTGGTTTGGGCGGCGAGTTGGGTTTGGCCTGCAACGACGAGCGAGACATCGAACGAGGTGCCGCCGAGATCGCCGGTGATGATGTCGCGGTAGCCGGCGGCGCGGGCTATGGCGGCGGCGGCGATGACGCCTGCTGCGGGGCCGGACAAGGCGGTGCGGACGGGGAAGCTGCGGGCGGCGGCGGTGGACATGACGCCGCCGTTGGACTGGACGATGTGGAAACGGCCGGTGAAGTGGTTATCCTCAAGGGCGGTGTCGAGCCTGGCGAGGTAGGAGCCGACGACGGGTTGGAGATAGGCGTTCAACGCGGTGGTGGAGGTTCGCTCGAACTCACGGATTTCGGGAAGGATGTCGGTGGAGCACGCGATGTGGGGATTGGGCCAGACCTCGCGGGCGGCGGCGAGGGCTTCGTGTTCGTTTTGGGGGTTGGCGTAGGCGTTGACGAAGACGATGGCGATGGCTTCGGCGCCGGCATCGCGAAGCGTAGTGGCGGCGGCGCGGATTTCGGCGGGATCGATGGCGGCAAGGATGGTGCCGTCAGCGCGGGTTCGCTCCGTGACTTCCAGGCGAAGGTCGCGGTCTACCACGGGGGCAAAATCGCCGGTGAGGCCCCAGGTTTTGGGACGGTCTCTCCTTCGCATTTCGAGAACGTCCCGAAAGCCATGGGTAGTGATGATGCCGACGCGGGCGCCCTTGCGTTCAAGCAGGGCGTTGGTGCCGACGGTGGTGCCGTGGACGATGGCGGCGAGATCGGAAATAGGGCCAAAGGCTTGCAGGCCCTCGATGAAGCCCACGGCTTCGTCGCCGCGGTTAGAGGGAACCTTGCCGGTGCGGAACTGGCCGGTGGCAGTGTTGACAAAGAAGAGATCGGTAAAGGTGCCGCCGACATCGACGCCGACAAGGATTGAGCCCGTCATGACGTGTAACCGAGCCGCTGGTCTCGGGCGGTGGAGTGGGGGTCTCGTTGGGCGGCGTCACCGAAGCCGCCGCCACCGGGGGTTTCGAGGCGGAGACGTTGGCCTTTTGCCAGCAGGACGTCGGTGACTTTGGAGACCATGTCTGGGCTTTTCCAGCCATCTGGCGTGGACCAGGCGAAGCGGTTGAGGCTGGCGGGGCTGCCGCCAGCAATGCCAAAGGGCGCGCGTTTGCCGCGTTCGCCGAGGAGCGAGATGGTGGTGTCTTCCAGCACCTCGATCTCGTAGATGGCACCGAGGCCGCCGCGATATTGGCCGGCGCCTGCGGAATCAGAGCGGAGCGCCCATTGGGTGAAGAGGACCGGGTACATCGATTCAAGGATTTCCACCGGGGGGATTGTGGCTGTGGAGATCGGATTGTTGGCGTGGGAGAGACCGTCGCCCTTAGGGGAGGCGCCAAGGCCGCCACCGAAGAAAGAGAACATCACCCAGCGGGGGGAGGTTTTGCCGAGGCCCGCGATTGAAAGGGCGTTGATGGTGCCGAAAGGTCCGGCCAAAGCGCGGGCGGGGGCGGCCTGGGCGATGGCGCCGAAGATGACGCCGATGAGGCGGAGAATCGTCTCGGTGTAGCCGGCCACCGGGCGGGGGGCGGTGGCGGCGAGCAAGGTAGACTCAGGGATGACGAACGAAATGGGGCGCAGGCAGCCGGCGTTGGCGGGAACCTCGGTGAAGAGATGTTTCAGGGCCACGTAGCAGCCGGCGATGGTGGTGGCGGCGGAGATGTTCACCGGCCCCTGCACGGGCTTTGACGAGCGGGAGAAATCGAGCGTCATGCTGTCGGCAGCGATGGTGAGGTCGAGACAGATATCGATCAGAACGTCATCGATGCCGTCGTTGTCCAGCACGTCGTCGAAAGCGTAGTGCCCGTCTGGGAGGTCTGAGATCGCCGCGCGCATCAGTTTCTCGGCGCGATCGGAGAAGGCGGTGAACGCCTGGGCCACGGTGTCGTCGCCCATCTCGTTGAGAAGATCGGAAAAGCGGCGCTCACCGAGATCGAGCGCGTTGAGTTGGCCGTTCATATCGCCCCAGTTTGAGACCGGCACACGCGAGTTGGCGGCGAGGATGTCCACGATATCCTGGCGCAGCACGCCGGCGGCGATGAGTTTCACGGGCGGGACGCGCATTGCCTCCTGGAAGCTTTCGGTGGCTTTGGGGTTGTAGCCGCCCGGCACGTTGCCGCCGAGATCGAGCCAGTGGCCGACGGAGGCGAGCCAGCAGAACAGCTTGCCGCGGCGGAAGACGGGGCGGACGAGGCGCATGTCGTTGAGATGCGTGCCGCCGGCGTAGGGGTCGTTGAACAGGAAGGTGTCGCCTTCCTGTAGGCCGCCTTGCTCGGCGACCTTGTCGATGACGGCTTTGACGGAAAAGGCCATGGCGGCGACGAATACCGGCAGGCCCTTGGTGCCTTGGATCAGCGTGTCGCCGGTGGTGGCGTCATACAGGCCGTGGCAGGCGTCATGCGCCTCGGCGATGATGGGATTGAACGCCGAGCGGAACAATGTCGCGTCCATCTCGTCGGCGATCTGTTCGAGCCGGCCCTTGAGGATGGCCAAAGTGACGGGATCGATGGGGGTGACCAATGACTTCGCTCTCCCGGGGCTGCGTGCCGGAGAACGCCAGTGTTGTCCGAGCGCCCTTGTGTCTGCACGCGCCCGCGCGCGGCGTCCAGACCTCAGCGAAAGACGACGGCAATCCGGGGGAGCAGCGCCGGATTGCCGTGCCGATCAGATCTCTTTGCGCTGCATCATGCCGGCCATGTTTTCGGCCTGCCGGATGGCGAGGGAGACGATCGTCAGCGTGGGGTTGCAGGCGGCGCCCGAGGTGTTCTGGCTGCCGTCGGACACGAGCAGGTTCTTGATGTCGTGCGCCGGGCCATACTTGAATGCCGCCACTTGGGGCAAAGCCGTGCTTGCGCATGGCGATGACGTTCGGGTGCTCGTCGAAATGCACTTTGGCGACGAGCGTGATGCGGTTGGTCTCGCGCGCCATGTCCGCGCCGACCAGCCACATTCCGGCCCTATGCGAATAGTTATCCATCGCCGAGGTAGCCACCGACGAATCCACGCCTGGTGTCGTGGCGGGCTTCGTCGCGCACGATACAGGCCATGGTGGAGCCGCGATACATGTGCCCGGGACGCTCGAACGACGCGGAGGCGCCCGCGGTCATGTGACGCATGTAGTTGCGGCCGACCCGGCCGGAGGAGTTGGCGAGCCTACCCAGGAACATCGCCGACGCGGGGTTCGGGAGCGGCCACTGGCTTTCTCAACTTTCCATCAACGTCTTCGCTGATTGCCGGGATGAACCGAATCTTGGCCCCAAATCGCGTGATAGGTGTCCACGCGCCGCCCGTGGCGGGTGAGACGCCAGAACGCCACGCCGTATGCGAGAACGAATGTGCCCAGCAATGCCCGCAAAAGGCTGGGCCAGGAGCCGGAATGGTCGAGAAATCCGATCCCGGTCCAGATCGCCCCTGTCGCTATGGCCAGTCCAATATAGCCACTCGATTTATGAGCCCACTCGAAGACGCGGCGACGCACAGTCATGTCATAGTGATCGCCGCGCCATGTCACGGGGCTGTCGGCTGCAGCCCTTGCATCGGTCGGCCCGCCCTTTGTCCCTCGCAGCAAGCCCTGCACAATCTGGATCCATCCGAGTGCTAAGACGCCAAAGCCCAAGGCGGCATGCCACGCATCGGCGCGAATGCCGCCAAGCGCCAGCCAGGCCAGGCCAAACGCACCTGTGCCCCCAAGCACCACCACCATTTGGCCACCGACATGCACGCGCCACCAGAAGACATTGTCCAATACCCTGGGAAAATCCTGGCGTGGCGTCACCTTGTAGAATCGGGCGACCAGAACGCAGACCGGCGCCACGACCGCCCAAAGCAGCGCCAGGATCGCCCCATGCCAGATCAGCAACGGCGAAATCCCGCCAGCTTCAACCTGCGCCCCTGACAGCAGGGCCACACCACGCACGACATGACCCACAAAGCCCGGTCCCTGGCCCACGGCCCAGACAACAGGCAAGACCATGCTGGCAGACGAAGCCGACCAGGCTCGTCCCTCGGGTGACATCGCCGCGAGGCTGCGGCGGAATCGCAGCACGGTCTGCCCCTGCGTTACCACGATCGTGCCGGACAATGCGGGCGCTACATATGACCGGATCATGTCGGGCGACAGGCCACCAATGATTGCCGCCGTAACCGACCCAACTTCTGGCCGGCCGATCACAACATCGCTGCCGGTCATGGTCTCGCCAATCCCAAAGCCAATCCAGACCCGGCCAGGATGGATGAGCACCGCATCAACAAACCCGCTCTCCGCACGCCAACACAGCCGCAGTTCGCTGGCCGGCAGCATGACGGAGGTTGGAAAGCCCGCGCAGGGATCGTCTGCCGCTGCAGCGCGATGGGCGAGCACACCCAAAAGCAGAACAATCAGCACCGCCAGCCTCATCCCTTGACGGCGCCCGCCGTAAGCCCGCCGATGATATGCCGGGACGCCACCAGGCTGAACAACACCGGAGGCAGCGCGATCAGCACGCCGGCGGCCATGATCTTGCCCCACTCGATGCCAACGTCGGTTATGTAAAGCGTGGTCGCCACCGGCAAGGTGCGGGTGTATCGGTTGGTCAGCACAAGGGCGAGCACGAACTCGTTCCAGGCCAGGCGGAACGTGAAGATGCCGGCGGCCGCCAGCCCCGGCCGCAGCAACGGCAGGATCACCCGCCAGAACACCGCGAACGGCCCGCAGCCGTCGATCGCCGCTGCCTCCTCCAGCTCCGCCGGCACCTGGTCGACGAAGCCATACAGCAGCCAGATCGTAAACGGCAGGTTCAAGGCCACGTAGATCAGCACAACGCCAGTCAGCGAGTTGTCGAGCCCCACCTGAGACCACACAACGAACACCGGCACGCACAGCACCGCCGGCGGCAGCGTGCGCAACAGCAGGCTGCCGCCGGCCAGGCCCGACCGCCCCATGAAATCGAACCGCGCCAGCGCGTAGGCCGCCATCGTGCCGGCCACCAGCGTGATCACCGTGGCAATCACGCCCACGATCAGACTGTTAACCAGGTAGCGCGTGAAGTTTGCCTCCAACAGCACGGCAGAGAAATTGCCCAGCGTGGGGATGAACAGCAGCGAGAAGTCCCGATCGAATATCTGCGTCTGCGTCTTCAACGACGTTGCCAGCATCACCACGATCGGTGCCGTGCAGACCAGCGCCAGCAGCGCCAGCAGCGCAATGCGCGCCTTCATTTCGCAACCCTGCGCATGGGGTTCGACAGCAGCAGCAGCGATGCCGAGAGTCCCACCATCACCAGCAGCAGCAGCACCGACATCGCCGCCGCATAGCCAAGACGCTGGGACACGAAGGCGGCCTTGGTGATGTGCAGCGAGAACAGCTCGGTCGAAAGGCCGGGTCCGCCATAGGTCATCACATAGATCACCTCCAGCCCGCGTAGCGCGTCGATCAGGCGCATCAGCAGGGTGATCATCAGGATCGGCCGCAGCATCGGCAGCTTCACGTTCCAGACCAGCCGCCAGCTGCGCGCGCCGTCCATCTGGGCGGCCTCCATCACCGACCCGTCCAGCCCCTGCAGGCCCGCCAGCACCATCAGCATCACGAACGGTGTCCATTGCCAGATGTCCGTCACACAGATGGCCAGGAACGCCAGCGACGGGTCGGCCAGCCAGGTCGGCTGCAGCCCGAATGCCCCGAACACCGCGTTGATCGGGCCATAGCTGGTGTCGAACAGATACCGCCAGATCAGCCCCACGCAGATGGGGGCGATCATCATCGGCAGAATGAACAGCGTGCGCAACGCGGCGGCACCGCGGATCTTGCTCTCAAGCAACAATGCCAGTGCCACGCCCAACAGCAGTTCGATGCTGACCACCACAATCGCATAGACGATCGTTGTGCCCATCGATGCCAGCACGGCGGGGTCGGACAGCGCCTCGGCATAAAGCGACAATCCGCGCCAGACGGCCTGGCCACGGGTGTCGCCAAGCCGCCATTCGTGCAGGCTGATATCGGCGGCCGACATCAACGGCACGGCCAACCCGCCAAGCATCAACAGCGCGGCCGGCGCCGCATACACATAAGGCACCAGCCGCGGGCGCATACTCTTAGGCCTTCTTGTAGTAGCCGGCCCGCTGCATGATCGCCCGCACCTTCGGCACCGCGCCTTCGAGCGCCGCTTTTGGCGTGGCCACACCGGTGATGGCATCGGACACGGCGATTCCCATCACGCCCTCGTTGATCTCGCCCCATTCAGGGATCAGAGGCCGCCAGTCCGGATTGGCGATCTTCAGCGCGCCTTCCAGCACCGCGTATTCGGGATATTTCGCTCGCACGTCGGCATCGGCCACTGTCGACCAGCGTGACGCAACGCCGCCGGCCAGCGCAATGCGCTTGTCCTGTGCCTTGGCGGTCATCCACTGGATGAACGCGAACGCCGCTTCTTTGTTGGCGGAGTTGCGCGGAATGCCCATTCCGAACCCGCCGGTCTCACCCGAATGCACCGCAGCCTTGGGATGGATCGCATAGCCCACCTTGCCCACGATGCGCGAGGCCACGGGATTGGCCGCCGGGCCAAAGATCGAGATGCTGTCAAGATACATCGCCGCCTGCCCCTGCAGAAAGGCATTCTGCATCTCGCCGAAGCCGAAGCCCGCGATCCCTGGCGGCCCGGTGTCGACAATTTCCTTCAGCGTTGTCAACGCCGCCAGCCCCGGCGCCTCGGCAAAGCGGGGCTCCCATTTGTCGTCGAAGAACACGCCGCCAAACGGCGTGAAATGCTCCAGGAACGCCACATCGGCCTGATGGCCGGCTTGGCCCCGGCTGGTAAGCCCGCCCATGCCCGCCTCACGCGCCTTGATCACCCGGCAAGCATTCAGCAACTGGTCATAAGTCTCTGGCACCGGCAGGTCGTATTTCGCCAGGATGTCCTTGCGATAGGCGAGGATGTCGGTTTCGGCCCCGAACGGGATCCCCACCAGCTTTGCGCCTGGACCCGGCAGGTAGCCACGCGGGCCACCGACAAGACCGATATTCTCCAGATACCCGGTCACCAAGTCGCGAATATCGTAGGTGGGGTCGGCAAGGCCCGACTGCGCCAGGAATGGCTCCATCGGAGCCAGAAAACCACGTGCGTTGTATTCGCTCTTCCAGATCACGACATAGGCGATGCAGTCATAATCGCCCTGGGACTTCGTCATTTCCAGCACCTGCTTATCGTGCATTCGCAGATACTGCATCTTGTCGATCTCGACCTTGATGCCCGTCGCCTGGGTGAATTCCGGCACCAGCGTGGTCGCCACATCGTAATGCGGATGGGCCGGCCAGTTCACCACAATGGTCTTGCCACGCAGGCTGGCAAGCGACGTTTGCGCCCGCACGATGGTGGGTGCCGCAAGCGGGGCGGCGATGGAGGCTATGAGCAACGAGCGGCGACGGATCATGTTCAGACCTCTTTTTTGTTGTTTTTATTCGTCGGGCGTCCCGGCAGTCGGGCTTAGCTTGCGGCCATCGCCTCGATGCTGCGGATATGCGCGGCCATAGCCGCATGGGAGGCAGCTTCGGACCCGGTGGCCAGCGCTGCTATGATGCGTTCGTGATGCATGATCGCGTCTGGAATGCCGAGCGGGCGGCGCATCACGGCGCGCCTGGCGCTATAGCCGGCCGAATAGACCTCCACACCATAGCGTGACAGCAGGGCGTTACCGGCAGCGGCGTGGATGGCCAAATGAAACTCCCGATCCGAAATCGAAAAGCGCACAGGATCGGCCAGCATCTCCCGCTGCGCCTCGATCATGCGGCCCAGCAGATCCAGATCGGCCGCACGAATACGCGTTGCCGCCAATCCGGTCAGCATGGCCTCGACGGATCGTCGTGCCTCGAACATGGCGGCGGGATGCAGATCCGATATATTCGCCTCGGCGGACGGCATTGCCCCGGCTGCCACGCGCGTCGCCCGGCCTTGGTGGATCTCGATCAACCCCCGCGCCTGAAGTGCCTGCAGCGCTCCACGCAGGCTCTCGCGGCTGACCTCGAACAAGGCCGCCAATTCGCGCTGGCCAGGTAGTTCGTCTCCTGGCTGCAAAAGCCCAGCATCGATCTGGGCAGACAGACGCGCCGCAATCTGCAGCCCCACGCTGCGCCGATCGATGTCGCGGCGCAGTTCAGCAAGATCGACAGAGGGTGCCTGCATCATGTGTCCAGTGGTCCAATCTCCAGACCAATATGCACTCATTGCACTTATGGAGCAAGTTTTGAGCGTTAGATCATGATGCGTTTGGGTTGCTTCACCCAAACGCATCAGATCGATAGAACAAAGGCTAGAGCGTGATGATTTTGACTCTACCCAAA
>JBBROR010000040.1:0-16776 GCA_038229175.1 Acetobacterales bacterium
CGGACATGTAGTGGCGGTGCGCGCCATCGAACGCGACGATGCCGATATGATCACGGTTCTTTTGAAACGATGGATCGTTGATCGATCGATTGACGTGGTCATCACCACAGGCGGCACCGGCATCACCGGGCGCGATGTGACTCCGGAGGCTTTCTCGCGGGTGCTTGAGAAAAGCATTGATGGGTTCGGTGAACTTTTTCGTATGCTCAGCTATCAGAAGATCGGCACATCGACGATACAATCACGTGCAATCGGCGGTGTTGCAGGTGGAACCTATCTTTTTGCACTTCCTGGCAGCACAGGGGCGGTCAAGGATGCCTGGGACGATATTCTCGTCTGGCAGCTCGACAACCGTCATCGTCCCTGCAACCTCGTGGAACTGATGCCCCGGTTGCAGGAACATTTGGTAGCGAAATCATAAACCTGTCGGAGGCAACAAGTTCTTTTTGATCTTCCTGACGATAACTCGATATTCGTAAAGCTGATTGGCCAATCAGCCTTATTCTGAAGATGACGGTGCAGGAAGATGCGAGTAATGCCGAAGCTCATGCAGGAGATGCCTATTCTCATATGGCACCTACCGTCCGGCGACAGCAGGCCAGGCGCGAGAGGCTGTGGGGAGCGTTGCACGGGGCCCAAATGTCCTCCCCCTGAACGCCGCCGGCGGGACAACCACCAGTGCTGCAAACGATCAACGCCAGGGTGAAAAACTGCCTTTCATGTTCTCTTTTCGTTCTTGACGTCTATTAACCATTTTGGCATGGTGGCATAGGAACAAAGAGGGATCAACGTCATGCGCGCGCAAGAATACAGCCGCACATACCGTGACTTCGACCTGGCGCGTGAGATTGATCCGGATGAGATCGAAGCTCTCGACCGCGCCGGCCAATCTGAGCAGAGTTATGGCAACCAGCCGCGCAAGGGCACGGGGCTGGGCATTCCGCCCATCCCGAGCAATGCACTCAAAATGCCAGCCCAGCGCGGGCGCGGGGCCACCATCAATCCGGGCTCGCGCTTCGACAGCCGAGAAGCAAGCGTGTTCGATGATGGCTGGGACACGCTCATCGGGGATTTTGCGGAACTGCCGCCGCTGCGCACCACGCTGACGCGGGATTCGAGCCGCAGCGTCATCAGTTGGAACCAAAGTCCCGATCTCGGTTTCGATCGTGCGGTGAACCCCTATCGCGGCTGCGAGCATGGGTGTGTTTATTGCTATGCCCGCCCGTCGCATGCCTATCTCGGCTATTCTCCCGGACTCGATTTCGAAACCAAACTGTTGTTCAAGCCGGATGTTGCGGCCCTCCTGGAAAAGGAACTGCGCAAGCCAGGCTATGTGGCGCGGCCGTTGGCGTTGGGCTCGAACACCGACCCTTACCAGCCGATCGAACGTACGCTGAAGCTGACACGCGAGGTGCTGGAGGTGATGGACCGGTTCAGCCACCCCGTCACCATCGTCACGAAATCTGCCGGTGTGCTCAGGGATATCGACATTCTGCAGGAGCTGGCCACCCGCAATCTGGTGCGCGTCTATTTGTCCGTGACAACGCTGGATGCCACCTTGGCGCGGCGGATGGAGCCACGGGCGGCGACCCCGGTGCGGCGCTTGCAGGCGATCACCGAATTGTCGCGCGCCGGCATTCCCACCGGCGTGCTGGCGGCACCGATGATCCCGGCGCTGAACGACGCCGAGATGGAGCGCATCCTGGAGGCCGCGTCCCGGGCTGGCGCGAAGCAGGCCGGCTACGTGCTGCTTCGGCTGCCGCATGAGTTGAAGCAGATTTTCGAGGACTGGCTGCACACGCATTACCCTGATCGGGCTCGCCATGTGCTGGAACTGGTGCGCGAGACCCGCGCCGGCGGGCTGAACGACAGCCGGTTCGGCAAGCGTTTCACGGGCACCGGCGTGTATGCCGATCTGCTGGCCCGCCGGTTCAGCTTGGCTTCACGGCACCACGGGCTGGAAGAACGGCAGGATCTTGATTGCAGCCAGTTCCGGGCGCCTGCCGGAATTACGGGGCCAGCTGAAAACCAGATGTCGTTGTTCTGAACCCTTGCCTCCCGTGCGTCGCGGGGGGACTGTCATGCGAACTTCGCTTGCCCCCGCCTTGAAGCTGGGGTGTGTGTGCTTGCATGACCAACAAGGAAACCACCCTCATGAACGCGCTGCGCCGCCTGCTTCTGAGCACCGCCCTCGTCGCCACCCTCATCGCTACGTCGGCGACCCCGTCATTCGCCGCAGAGCCCTATGTGACGGCCAAGATGCTGGATCTGACGGTGCTGGTACCGCCGCCGCCGGCCAAGGGCTCGGACGCCGACAAGCTCGACATGATGGCGGTGCTGGCGGCGCAGGCCAACGCCAGCGACGCCCGCAAGGCGCAGGCGCTCGCTGATTCCGACGAGGTTGTGTTCTTCGTGTTTAGCTCCGTGATGGGTGACAAGTTTGATGCCGCCAATATGCCCAAGGTCGCCAAGTTGTTTGAGCGCATTGCCGAGAGCGAGGCGGACACGCTGGACGCCGCCAAGCCGATCTTCGGCCGCGTGCGCCCCTGGCTGGCAAGCCCTGAGGTCAAGGCGATCGCCAAGCCGACCAAAAGCGGCTCTTACCCTTCGGGCCACACAACGCTGGTGACGATCGACGCAATCATACTGTCCGCCATGTTGCCCGAGAAGAAAGAAGCAATCTGGGCACGCGCCGGGGATTACGCCGAGAGCCGCGTGATCGGTGGCATGCATTACCCGACCGACATATTGGCCGGTGGCCGCACCGGCACGGCGATTGCCACGGTCATGTTGCAGGACCCTGCCTTCAAGGCCGATTTCGTCGCCGCCAAAGCCGAGATGCGAGCCGCGATGGGCATGTGATCCTTAAAGACGTCCATACCAGCACGTGGCCGCGGCGCACATCTTGTGGCCTCGTTCGTTTCGGGATCAGGGACGACCGGCATAGTCGGGATTGGCCAGCGGGAGCGCACCCCGCATGGCGACCCTTGCGTGACGGGACAGCGATGGTTCCATGACATCGAAACGTTGCCGGGACTATTGGCGCCGGGTCGCGTGATGTATCAGGGCGTCACATGCGCTTCTCCACCGATGATCCGCCCGGCCGCCGGGACAGCTACCACCACGGCAATCTGCGCGAGGCGCTGGTGGCCGCGGCCCTGCGGTTGATTGCCGAGCGTGGGCCGGCGGGGTTCAGCTTTGCCGAGGTGGCACGGGCGGCGGGGGTGAGCCCGGCGGCGCCGTATCGGCATTTCAGGGATCGCAACGCGCTGGTGGCCGAGATTGCGCGGCAGGGATATGAGCGGTTTGCCGATGTGCTGGAGGCCGGCTGGGCAGAGGGTCGTCCCGATCCGGTGACGGCGATCGAGAATTGCGGCAAGGCATATCTGGCGTTCGCGCGTCGTGAACCGGCCGCCTATGCGGCGATGTTCGATACCGGGTTTCCTTTGGAGGCCGATGCAGCGCTGCTGCGAGCGTCCGAGCAGGCATTCGGGGTTCTGCGTCAGGCGGCGGAGGCGGCGTGCGGCACGCTTGGGGCGTCACCGTCCCGACCGCCGGCGCTGATGGTGGCGCTGCACCTATGGGCGATGGCGCACGGTATCGCGGTGCTGTTCATCGGTCGCGACGACAGCACGCGGCGACGGCTGCCGATGTCCGCCGAGGACCTGCTGGAATCGGGCGTGCTTATCTATTTGCAGTCGATGGGGTTGGCCGCGCCAAAACGCTGATCGGACGCACTTGACGCGCGGCATTGGTTCGCCCACTTATGTTAATGTGATAAACATTCACATTGTTCACCTGTGGGAGGCTTTGGTGCCGATATCCGCGTATCTTCAGGAAATCCCGCGCCCGTTCTGGGTTGTGGGCATGGTGTTGGGATTTGTGTGGTTCTGGCCGGTCGGCTTGGCGGCGCTGGCGTATTTGGTGGCCAGCGGGCGCATGCGACGCCGGTATGGCGCGGGGCGTTGGTATATGGCAGACGCTGCCAGTGCCCAGGGCCAGGCATCCGAAGGCAAATGGGGCTGGGGCCCCGGAGGAAATTTCTCTGGTTGGGGTGCCAACCGGGCTGCCCGACCAACCAGCAATCGGGCGTTTGACGACTATCGCGCCGAAACATTGCGCCGGCTTGAGGACGAGCAAAAGGAGTTCATGGATTACCTGGAGCGTTTGCGCCAGGCCCGTGACAAACGGGAGTTCGACCAGTTCATGGCCGATCGCAGGGGACGCCCCGCGACCGGGGAGCCTGGGGTTCCGACGGCTGGTTGACGGTTTCCGGCGATAGGCACGATTGGCCCCGCAAGTCTTGTGACCTGCGGGGCTTTTTGTTGGGTTGGCGGGCTTCCCCCACGCCCACGCCTACGCCTACGCCTGCAGGTTCAGTTCATGAATATCTTGCCCGGATTCATGATGCCTCGTGGGTCGATTGCCGATTTGAGGCTGCGCATGACGGCGAGCGATTCCAGGCCGTGCTCCTGTTCCAGGAATTCGCGCTTGCCGATTCCCACGCCGTGCTCGCCGCTGCACGAACCGCCCAGGGCCAGGGCGCGGGCGACGATTTTCCGGTCCAGCGCCCAGGCGCGGGCGATGCCGTCCGGCTCGTCCGGAACCAAGATCACCGTGTGGAAATTACCATCGCCGACATGTCCCACCATGGGGGCGGTAAGACCCGATTCGGCGATGTCCTCCTTGCAACCCAGGATCGCTTCGGCGAGCCTGGAGATCGGCACCACGGCATCGGTGGTCATGCCCTTGTGTCCGGGTTTGAGCGCGAGTGCGGCCCAGTAGGCGTCGTGCCTCGCCTTCCACAACGCTGCACGCGCAGAAGGCTCGGTTGCCCAGCGGAAACCGCTGGCACCGTTGTCGATCGCCAATGCTTCCGCCAGATCTGCCTGCTCGGCCACGCCGGCCTCGGTGCCGTGGAATTCGAAGAACAGGGTTGGTGCCTCCGACAGGCCTTCGAGCTTGGAGAATTTGATGCTGGCGCCGATCTGCACGTCGTCCAGCAATTCCATGCGAGCCACGGGGATGCCGGATTGCAACACACCGATGACAGTGTCCACGGCGCCCTGCAGGGTTTCGAATTGACATACTGCCGCGGACGTGGCCTCCGGGATGCCGTGCAGGCGGAGCTGGATTTCGGTGATGATGCCCAGCGTGCCCTCGCTGCCTATGAACAGATGGGTGAGGTCGTAGCCGGTGGCGGATTTGCGCACGCGGCCGCCGGTGTCGATCACGCGGCCGTCCGGCAGTGCCACCGTCAGGCCCAGGACGTTTTCCCGAATTGTGCCATAGCGGACAGCGGCGGTGCCGGACGCGCGGGTGGCGCACATGCCGCCGATGGTGCAGACGCTGCCGGGATCAACGGGAAAAAAAAGCCCCTGGTCGCGCAGGAATTCGTTGAGTTGCTGGCGGGTGACGCCGGCCTGGATGCGGCAATCCATGTCCGGGGCGTTGACCTGCAGGATGGCGGTCATGCGGCTGAGATCGATGCTGATGCCGCCGCGGACAGGCGTGACATGGCCTTCCAGCGAAGTGCCCGCGCCGAACGGCACCACCGGCACATTATGGGCGTGGCAAAGGGCCAGCAGGCGGGCGGCCTCCTGGGTGGTTTCGATAAAGGCCACCGCATCCGGCTGCATGTGCGGATGGGCGTCCTCACCGTGGCTGTGCTGGTCGCGCAAAGCCGCGTTGGTGGTGATGCGGTCGCCGAGGAAGGCTTTGGCGAGGGCGATGACGGCGTCGGCGTCTTGGGACATCTGGGTTCCTGACAAAATACGGCAGGTAATCGGTGGCGTGCCGGCTGCCGCCGGCGGTTTGTGGCTTGCCGGCTCCGCCGGCGGTTTGTGGCTTGCCGGCTCCGCCGGCGGTTTGTGGCTTGCCGGCTCCGCCGGCGGTTTGTGGCTTGCCGGCTCCGCCGGCGGTTAGCGGTTCGCAAGCGTTCCACCATACAGCACCTGGCCGGTGATGCGCCCCGCGGTGGTGCCGCCGCGTGGCTCCATCGAGATAACGAATCGAGTACCCTCTGCCGGCACCGACGCCAGGGCGACGATGGTGCCACGTGCTGGCAGCACGCCCAGCGAGATCGCGGATTGGTCGCCTTGCGGGATGATCCAGAGCTGAAGGTCCCGGCCGTTCGGCACCGTGATGGTGGCGAGCGCGGTGAGCCGAAGCACTGCGGCACTGTCAATTTCCGCAAGATAGAGCGGTGCAGGTGCATTGACCACACCGATGGCGGCGACAGATCGCATCGGCGCTGTGCCGTGCGGCACGAAGGTGACCAATGCTGCGGCAATCGCGAGAGCCAGGGATAGGCCTGTGGCGATCTGCCAGACGATCAGCCGGCCAAACAGGGGTGGCCCGGCTGGCGCGGACCACAAGTCCAGACGCTCCAATGGGTCAACCAGAACGGGCGTGATCGTGGGGGGCGGCAGAGGCGCCACCCCGGTCAGCCCCTGGGTCAACCGGTCTGCCGCCTGGTCATACAAAGGCGGTATGTCGTGCGCCTGTGGGTGACGGGCGGGGGCGACCCATTCCATTTCCGCGCGCAGCCCGGGCGGTGAGTGGACCGCGATTGTCGGCTCCAGCTGCGGCTCCGGAATTGGCTGCGGCGCCGGGAAGGGATCAGGTTCAGGTTGCGCCGGCTCTGGCTGCTCTGGCGCGATCGCAGGCGGAGACGGTTCTGGCGCGGGTGCAAGAGTGGCAATCTTTATGGACGGCGGCATCGCAATGGGCGACGCCGAGAGTTGCCAGGTGCCAATGCCCCCAAAGCGAACTGGACTGGGCCGGGGTTTGGCCCCTGGCGGCGGTGCATCGGCCGGGACGATCATCTGGCGGAACATATCGTCCCCTGACAATCGTCCATTCGGAGACGGTTGCCTCGGCGAGGGGTGGGGCAGAGATGGTTGGGGCTGCGGTTGTGGCACCGGCTCTTCGCCCTGCGGGAACATGCTGAAGGCTGACATCATCGCCGCAAGCGTAGCCGTCTGCCTGGGGCCGGACTCGTCCTGGGTGGCGTCTGTTGGGTCTGCCATGTCAGCTTTGGCGTGCAGTGATCAAGATTCGGGGCCTTCCGGACGATCGATACGCCATGATAGCCGCGCCGCCTACATGAACAAAGCGGTTGGAGCCAAAGCGGCGGGTGGCATCCGGCTGCAAGACTTCATACAGGCATGGTAGAACGATCTGATAGGGTTCTGATCTCCTGGACGAGAAATTCATGATCACGTTCATCATCGCAGCACGCCTGTTGACCCTGTTATGCGTGGGTGTGAGCCAGGACACCGAGCGGGTGCTGGATGAGGCCTGCATCATCGCGCATGTCTATGGGCTGAGCGATCCGAACGCGGTCAACCCGAGCCGCGTGACGCAGATCGAGCGCCGCGTTGGCGGATATCGCAACCTTGCGTAAGCTGGCTTTCAAAAATTCGGCCAACGCCTGGTGCGCCAGGCCTCTTGCTCCGACGTGGGGGCCTGGCTGTCGGCAAGGCCCCGGGCGGGGCTCACCAACGTCTCCGGATTGATCCAACAATCCACCGTGCCCAGGCTGCGGGTACAGACCCGCGCCACCTCGATTGGCGGATCCGTGGGCCGGCAATAGGAGCGACCCTGCTCCAACCGCACCACCGAGCAATCCTTTCCGGAAATTCCCGAATAGATGATGTCCGGCAGCGAGCGGCCGAAGATCGGCACCGTGGCGATACTGGCGACTGCCAACGCCTCTACCGGCTCGAAGAAAGGAATGCCGCAGCCCGCCAGGGCGGTACAGTGAGCCAGACCGAGCGCTATGCGGAGAAGGCGGATCATGTCCGCAACCTTGGCCTTAATTGCTTAATGCATCGTCACCGGAAGTGGGTTTGCTCCAATTCGGGCCGGCGCGTATGGTCCGGCTTTCCAAGACCTATGGCGAGACCGCAGAATGGCCGTGCCCGATATTTTCGATGAAGTCGCCGAGGATCTGCGTGCCGAGCGCAACCGGAACCTGATGAAGCGTTACGGGGGCCTGCTCGTTGCGGCCACCGTGCTCGTGATTGCAGGTGTCGGCGCCTATGAGGGCTGGCGGCAATATACCTCGCGAGAGGCCGACAAGCAGGCCGCGACGTTCCTGGAAGCGCAGCGCCTGGCTGACGGCCCGATTGCCGGGCGCATGGCGGCCCTGGCCGCTTTCGCCCAGTTGTCGCAGGATGGCGCCGCCGGCTATCGCGCCCTGTCGCGGCTGCGCGCCGCGGCGATCAAGGCCGATGCCTCCGATCTGCCGGGCGCGTTGCTGCTGTGGGACCAGGTGGCGGCCGATAGCGGAGCGGATGGCATTCTGCGCGACTTCGCCAATCTGCAATGGGCTTTGCATCAGATCGACACTGGCGAGCCGGCGTTGGTGTCGGCGCGGCTGCTACCGCTGACCGGAGACGGCAGCGCCTGGAAGCCGCTCGCCGAAGAGGGACAGGCGATGCTTGCGTTGCGCCAGGGCCAGATCGATGTGGCTCGTGACGCCTTGAAGCGTCTGTCCGCGGACGGCACCGCACCGGATGGCGTTCGCGGCCGTGCCGGTGGCCTGCTACAGCAGCTTGGAGGCGGCGCATGACCGGCGCAGCGCGCACACGTCGCAGCCTCTCGCGCCGCACCGCACTTTTGCTGCCGCTGGCGGCCACCGGCTGCAGCCTTCTGGATTTCAACTTCTTTGGCACGGACAAGGACCCGATTCCCGGCAAGCGCCTCGCTGTCATGCGGGTCAATCGCGGGTTGGTGGTCGACAACCCCCGCAATGACCGCGTGACCCTGCCGCCGCCGGTGACGCGCGCATCCTGGCCACAGGCCGGCGGCGAGCCGAGCCACGAAATGGGCCACGCTGCCGTGGCGGATCGCATCACCGAGGCCTGGCGGGCTGATATCGGCAGGGGCGGCGGCTATCGGCGCAAGATCACGTCCCAGCCCGTGGTAGCGGACGGGCGTGTCTATACGATGGACAGCAATGCCAGCGTGAGCGCGTTTGATGTAGCGAAAGGCGGCCGCGTGTGGCGGTTCGAAACCACGCCGGAGGACGATCGCGGCACCAATGTGGGCGGCGGCGTGGTCTTCGCCGAGGGCCGCATCTTCGCGTCCACCGGGCGCGGCGAGGTTTTGTGCCTCGAAGCCGCCACCGGCGAGCTGAAATGGCGGCAGAAGCTGGACAACGCGGCCCGCGCGGCGCCGACCGTGGCCGAGGGCCGTCTGTTTGTGCCGTTGCTGGGCGACAAACTGGTCGCCCATGCGATCGATGACGGCCGCAGGCTCTGGAGCTATCAGGCCACCGAGGCGCAGACTGCGGTTCTCGGGCTTCCATCCCCAGCCTATGCCGACGGTCTTGTTGTGGCGGGCTTCGGCTCCGGCGATCTGGTGGCCCTGCGCGGCGCCACCGGTGCTGTGGTGTGGGCCGACAGCCTGGCCTCGGCGCGCGGCCGCAATTCTGGCTCCGACCTGTCTGCCATCGCGGGCATGCCGGTCATTCAAGACGGCCGGGTCTATGCCGTGGGCCTCGGCGGGCTGATGTTGGCGCTCGATCTGCGCTCCGGCCGAAGGCTGTGGGAACGCGACGTGACATCTGATTCGACGCCCTGCGTGGCCGGCGGCTGGATCTATGTGCTGAGCGCCGATGGTGAGCTGGCCGCGGTCAGCCGGATCGACGGATCGGTGGCATGGGTCACACAGCTGCAGAAATTTCAGAACATGGAAAAGCGCCGCGACCCGATCCGCTGGCTGGGCCCAACGCTTGCCGGCGACCGTCTGATCGTGGCGTCCAACGCGGCGGTGGCGGAGGCCGTGAGCCCCTACACCGGCGAGGTCCTGGGTCAACAGGAGCTGTCCGGCGCGGTGTCGGTCCCGGCGGTGGTGGCCCAGGGCACGGTATTCCTGATCACCGATGACGCAAGATTGGTGGCACTCCGCTGACCCAGGCACATCTCCCCGTCGTTGTGATCGCCGGGCGTCCCAACGTCGGCAAATCGACATTGTTCAACAAGCTGGTGGGTCGCCGCCAGGCGATCGTGTCCGACACGCCGGGCGTGACGCGTGACCGCAAGGAAGGCGAGGCGCTGCTGCGCGGCCGCACCGTGCGGCTGCTCGACACCGCGGGGCTGGAGGAAAGCGATCCGGAATCGCTATACGGGCGCATGCGTGCGTCGTCCGAAGCGGCGGTGAAGATGGCCGATCTGGTGTTGTTCGTGGTCGACGCCCGCGCGGGCGTGACGCCGGCGGACGAGCATTTCGCGGCCTGGCTGCGGCGCCAGGGCGCACCCATCCTGCTGGTGGTGAACAAGGCGGAGGGCCGGGCGGGATCCAACGCGGCGCTTGAAGCCTATTCGCTGGGCCTTGGCGATCCTGTTGGCGTGTCCGCCGAACACGGCGACGGGCTGGCCGATCTGATGCGCGAGATCGCTGACCGTCTGCCGCCAGAAGAAGAATTCGACGCCAATGCGGCTCGCCCCCTGAAGCTGGCCATCGTGGGCCGGCCAAATGCCGGCAAATCTACCTTGCTGAACCGGCTGCTCGGTGAGGACCGCATGATCACCGGGCCAGAGCCAGGGCTGACGCGCGATTCGATCGCGGTGCGCATCTTCGACACGGATGGCACCGAGATCGAGATCGTCGACACTGCAGGTCTGCGCAAAAAGGCCCGCATCGAACAGGATCTGGAGAAGATGTCGGTCTCTGCCGCCATCGAGGCGCTGAAGATGGCCGAGGTCGTCGTGCTGGCGATCGACGCAATGGAGGGTATTCACGAGCAGGACCTGCAGATCGCCCGGCTGGTTGAGCGCGAGGGCCGCGCCTGCATCATCGCTTTAAATAAGTGGGACGCGGTGCCGGACCGCAACGCGGCGCGCAAAGCGGTATCGGACCGCCTGGAAACGTCGATGTCGCAGATGAAGGGCATCCCCGTCATCACCATCTCGGCGCTCACGGGCCTCGGCACCGAGAAGCTGCTGCCGGTCGTGCGGGCGGCCTATGAAGTCTGGAACATGCGGGTCGCCACGGGCGCGCTCAACCGTTGGTTCGAAACCGCGCTGGAACGCCACCAGGCGCCACTGGTGGAAGGGCGCCGGCTGAAATTGCGCTACATCACCCAGGCCAAGGCTCGGCCGCCCACCTTTGTGGTGTTCGGGACTCGGGCGGAGCAGACCCCGGAGGACTACCAGCGCTACCTATCGAATTCGATGCGCGAGGAATTCAACCTGCCGGGTACGCCGATCAGGCTGCAGTTCCGCGGCACGAAGAATCCGTATGCCGAGGATCGGGACTGATCTTCGACGACCGCCAATCGCTGGGCTTGCGTTAACTTCCGTTCATAAGCAGGTTGCGCCCACGATGCCGCTTCAAGCGGCTATCTTGGGGGACGCAATTCGTGCTTGAAATCGAAACCAGAACCATCGGCAAGGTCACGCGACGGCTCGTGCCGTTTCTGATTGTCTGCTACTTCGTGGCATATCTCGACCGTGTGAACGTGGGCTTCGCGGCGCTGCAGATGACAAAGCAGCTTGGCCTGACCTCCACCATGTTTGGCTTTGGCGCCGGCGTGTTCTTCCTGCTTTATTTCGTGTTCGAGGTACCGTCGAACCTGTTCCTGGAAAAGTTCGGGGCCCGCCGCTGGATCGCGCGGATCATGATCACATGGGGCATCCTGTCGGGGATGATGGCGTTCATTCCGCAGATCGCCGCAGCCACCGGCCTGTCCACCGAATACACCTTCTACGGGCTGCGTATGCTGCTCGGCGCGGCAGAGGCGGGCTTCTTCCCGGGCATCATCTTCTACCTCACGCTGTGGTTCCCGGGTGTGTATCGCGGCCGGATGATCGGCTTCTTCATGGCGGCGATCCCGCTGTCCTCCGTCATCGGCGCGCCGATCTCGGGGCTGCTGCTTGACCTCGACGGCAGGGGCGGCCTGGCTGGCTGGCAGTGGCTGTTCATCATCGAGGCGGCACCGGCGGTGCTGCTGTCTTTCGTGGTGCTGAACTACCTGACCGACAAGCCGGCGGATGCGACCTGGCTTGCCAATGACGAACGACGCTGGCTCTCAGACCGCATCGCCACCGAACACAATGTTCGCGAAAGCGCGCACGGCATGTCCGTGATGCAGTCGCTGCTCAATCCGCGCGTGCTCGCATTGGCGTTGGTGTATTTTGGTGCTGTCGCCTGCAATTATGGCGTGGGCTTCTTTCTGCCCACCATTGTGAAAGGCTTTGGCCTTACCAACCTCATGACCGGCCTGGTAACGGCCATACCCTACGTGGTCGGCTCCATCGGAATGGTGTGGTATTCGCGCCGGTCGGACCGGAAGCTTGAACGCAAGGGCCATGCCTCGGTTGCACTTGCGATCGCGGCGGTGGGGCTGGTTGCGGCCACGCTGACCGAAGACCCGTTCCTGAAGATGGCCGCGTTCTCGATCAGTGCCTTCGGCGTGTTCGCGGTCCTGCCGGTGTTCTGGACCTTGCCGACGGCGTTCCTGTCCGGGCCAGCGGCGGCGGCCGGTATTGCCATCATCAACTCGATCGGCAATCTGTCGGGCTTTGCCGGGCCGTTTGCCATGGGCCGCATCAAGGACGCCACCGGCAGCTTCAACGGCGGCCTGCTGTTGATTGCCGGCTTCGTGGTGCTGGCGATGGTGATCGTGCTGATGCTGCCGCACAACACGGCGCTGGAGAAGGCGCCGGACGGGCGGGCCGTCCCGGCGGAGTAATCAGCCTTGCGGTTCTGGCCGTCGTGAGGTAGCCAGACCCCAACCTGTGATGAGCACCGCCCAGCCGGCAGTGTCAAAAGTGAACAGGCTGCTGGTCGAGGCAATCGGCCAGAACACCACCACGAAGGCCACCCCAAGCATCGCCTGTTCCGGATCGATGGAAGGGCGCAAGGCTTCCAGCAGACGGCGCAGCCAAAGAAAAATCGTCGCCACGAAGGCAGCAAGGCCAGATAGCCCGCCCATCACGGCGGCCTCGAGATAGTAGTTGTGCGGGTGGATATTGCAGGCGGAGGCGCCGATATCGGTGTTCACGATGCCCAAGGCCGGCAACGCACGGAAATAGAGCGGGTCGGGGCAAAGACCGCGAAAACCGTCAAAGCCCAGGCCTAGCCACGGATTCAGCCCGATCATCACGGCTGCCCGCACATAGAGCTGCCCGTAGGGGCTGTCGGGAAAATGCGCCATCTGCTCGGCAAAGCGCACCACCAGCTTGGCATAGGCCGGTGGTGACAGCACCGGCAGCGCCAGCAGGGCCGCAGTGCCCACCGCCCCTGCCACCAGCAAGGGGCGGCGCAGCCGCGGGACGAGGATGGCCGTCAAGCTCATGGCCAGAACCATCAACAGCGTGGGCATGCGCTGGCCGATCAGCATCATGGTGGCCAATGCCAGGATCAATCCGCCGGCGGCACTTGCAAAAGCGTGCCAGGTGGCCCGCTGCAGCACGCGGATGATCATCGGGAACACCGCAGGGACCATCAGGAACACAAAGATCGCCCCGGCGCGTGGCTTCTCGAACGGCCCTGTCAGCGCGCCGTCGGACCAGCGCGTATAGCCAAGAAAGTTGGTGCCCGTGACGTATTGCTGCCAAACCTCCAGCGCCACCCAGGCGGCAAGAGCCGCACACACCACCGAAAGCCCACGTCGGCTGGGGGCATCCGCCAGCACCCAGGCCTCCAGCGCCGCCACGAACAGAAACAGCCGGATCACCGCCAGCGCCTGCAGCACCGAATGCAGCGGCCCGGTCACGATCGACGCTGCCAATTGCAGCAGCCAGAACGCCAGCGCACACCACAGCCACCGACGCCGCATCCACGCCCAGTCGCGTGCCATCGCCGAATGCACCAGGAACAGCAGCGCCGTGCCAGTCACCATGATGTCGGCCAGGGCGCGGGCGTAGAGCAGGAACACCGGCAGCAGCAAGGTAGCGGCCACGGCCATGCGCCTGAGGCTATCACCCTGCCGAACGGAGCTCGGCACGAGCGCCGACCAGCCACGCGCAATCATGAACAATCAGGCCGGCTGGCGGGCACTGCGCTGCAGCACCCCCAGTTCGGGGACGAACAGATAGATCGCGCAGCCCACACCAGGCAGGATCGCCTGCGCCCAGATCAGCGGGATCAGGAACGGTGTCCGCGCGGCAAGGTTGAGCAACGCCAGGCCCAGCGCCAGCAGCCCCACCACCACCAGGATCGCAACCGCGGGGCGCTTGATGTTGCCGTGCCGGCTGAACGCCCCGCTGAGCGCGGACACCAGCGCGATCATCGCAAACGACACCGCGGTGAACGGCGCCGAAAGCCTGCGATGCGCCTCCACACGGAACTTGCCGGCATTGCGCGCCAGAATCTCCGATCCGGTTGGCGGATCCAGCAGCTCGCGAAGCGACATCTCGCCGGCATCGCGGAAACGCTGCTCCTCGGCCTTGTTGGATTGCGACAGGTCGATGGTGTTCTCCGTGAAGGTCAACACGTTCAGCCGGCCGGTCTGGCGGTCGATCTCCTCGCGGCTGCCGTTCTGCAACAGCACCCTCGGTGCGCCCGGGCCAACCAGCAGGCGCCCGGCCTCCGCCAGAATGGTGGCGTGGCTGGACGGATTGCGGGCGTCGTCGATCAGAATGCCACGCAACGTGCCGTCCGGCTCGCGGGTGCGCACATACACCGTCAAGCTGTCGGACACCTGGTTGAACACGCCCTCCTGCAGCAAAAACGCCGCCAGACGGTTACGGATCTCGAACTGCTCCTGGCGGAACTGGCTGAAGCTGGCCGGGACGATCCAGAGGTTGAGCAGAAAGCAGACCCCCATCACAGCGAACGAAATCGCCAGCGCCGGGCGCGCGAGGGCGAACTGCGACAGGCCGGCGGCGCGCATCACCGTCAGCTCGCGGTCGCTCGACAGGCGCTGATAGATGAACTGGACTACCACGAAGGTGGTGATGGGCAGAATGATCACCACGAAATTCGGGATCAGCAGCCCGGTCAAACGCAGGAACACACCCACCGACAGGCCGCGATTGACCACCGTCTCCACAAAGCGGAGCGACTGGGTCAACCAGATCAGTGCCACGAGGCCACCCGTGACGGCGATCAGCGCGAAGGTAAGCTGGCTGGCGAGATAGCGATCAATCCGCGTGATGGAGAAGGCTTTCATGGCGGCGAACCTAGAGCCGTTCGATCGAAGATGTCTTCAATCCTGTTGGAATGGCCGTGAAACACAAAAGGCTGAAACCGCTCCAACGTCATCAGCGCGTCCGCTCCAGCTTGCCAAGGTCGATCGCCTGGCCATAGGCGTCGACCAGGCGGTCGATCACGATGTCCCGAGTGAAATCCGCCTCAAAGCGCAGCCTTCCGGCCCTGGCGAGGCGGTCGGCAAGGCCGGGCTCCCGCATCACGCGCAACAGGCACGCGGCCAACGCCGGGGCATCGTCGATGGCACAGAGTAGCCCGTCCGCGCCATCATGCACATAGCACCGCGCACCGTCGGCGGCGGTGGCAACCAACGGTCGATCGGCGGCCCAGGCCTCGACGATCACAGTGCCAAATGGCTCATAGCGGCTCGGCAGCACGCAGATGTCGCAGGCTTCAAGCAGGGATTTCCGGTCCGACCGCCAGCCGAGGAAACGTACCCTGTCCCGCAGGCCAAGCCGCCCGGCAAGGGCCTCGTAGCTTCCCCGCTCCGGCCCGTCCCCGGCAATCCACACATATAGCCCCGGCACATCGGCCGCAGCGTGGAGCATGGTGTCGATGCCCTTCACCGTGTGCAGGCGCGACAGCACCAGCGCCACCTTGGCATCGGGTGGGGTGTCCAGGCCCGCCCGATCCACTGCCGGCGCATCCGGCATGGTGCCGAACGTGTTGGTGACGAACACCCGCTCGGCCGGAACGCCCCGTTTGACGATGAAGGCGGCGATATCGGCGGTCACGGCGAAAAAACTGTCGCAGGTCCGGAAGTATTTGAGGTTGTAGTAATCGCCGAACCAGCCAACCGCCGGGCAGGCCAGCTTGCGCGGAACCACCGAGCCCGCGCGCGACATCCAGGCGTGCACCACATCGGGCTGGAACTGCCGGGCAATGCCATCGATCACACCGGGCCGAAAGAAGCGGTCGAACGCCGAGAATCCATACCACGAGGTGGGAATGCCGGCGGCCGCATAGCGTCGGCGCTGGGCCATGTAGGGACGGCAGATGACGTGCTGCTGCACCCCGCGTTCAGCAAGCGCACCAATGGCATCCACCGCGAAGGTCTCGGCGCCTCCGATCTCTGCACCCGCAATGACGTGAAGAACCCGCATGACGGTGTTTTGAGCAGCTTTGCCGCCGCGTTGGAAGAGGACGCCAACCGCCGGCAGCGGAACCCGGGATGTCCGCGTTCGCCCAGAAGCTGCAACCTCACCCACGCCATCCACCATCGCTGCGTGCACCCTCGGCCGAACCCCAGGCAGCTCCATCTCCAGCATCCCGCAAACCGGTCCCAGAATACGCTTGGCCTGCGGCACATCGCACACCCGTGCCGCCTCATGAGGCATCACCCCCGTCAACGAGCCAAACCGCAGCGGCAGCCGCGCCACCTTTTCATCCGCGCCCCGCATGCCACCACGCCAAACGCCGCCTTCGCGCGGACACCCGCCGCGAAACCGTCCTGATCGCCCGCGTTCCGCCAGCGCCGGCGGCCCGGCGACATCCGGCGATCGCTGGCGCGTGCGGACATACTGGCCTTAACTCAGTGCATCCGGTTTGGAGCATCCTGATGTCGCATAGCCTTGCCAACTCGGCAGACACCGAACTTCGCGCGCGCGCCAG
>JBBROR010000041.1:0-16702 GCA_038229175.1 Acetobacterales bacterium
AGCACATAAAGCGTGGTGCCGGTGGCGTTGTACCACGGCGCCTTCTCGCGCGGCTGGGCCAACAGACGCCCCATCAGCTTGAACTGGGCCATCAGCACGCCGAACACCAGAAAGGCGAAAATCGGACAATGCCACAGCCACAGAAGCGAGATCACCACGATCTGCGCGCCCGCCATCACAACACAGGCAAGCCGTGCCGCGAGATCGGCACCGAACACCGCGGGCAGCGAGTTAATGCCCATCTTCCGGTCGCCCTCGATCGACTTGAAGTCGTTCAGAGTCATGATCCCGTGCGCACCGATGCTGTAGAGTGCCGCCATCACGAAAACCTTCGCATCGGGGAGGCCGCCGGCCATCAGCGCCGCACCGGTCACCCACGGCAGGCCTTCGTAGCAGGCGCCCACAGCCATGTTGCCAAGCCAGCCATTGCGCTTCAGCCGTGCCGGCGGCGCGCTGTAGAGCCAGGCCAGCACCATGCCGACCACGGCGGGCACAAACACCCAAACACCAAGGCTGGCGGCCACGGCGAGCGAAAGCACGGTCCAGGCGATGGCGATCCGCAGGCCCCAATTGCCGGGAATACGCCCCGAGGGAATGGGCCGGTTCGGCTCGTTGATGGCATCGACATGCCTGTCGTACCAGTCGTTCACCGCCTGGCTGGTGCCGCACACCAAGGGGCCGCACAGCAGAACGCCAAGCCCGATCGAAAGCCAGTGCCCGGACGCGGTCTCGCCGGATGACACCAGGCCACACATGAACGCCCACATCGGCGCGAACCATGTGATGGGCTTCAGCAGCTCCAGCACGGCCTTTGGCGCCAGCCGGGCAGGGGGTGCCATGATGCCAGTGGCCGTGCTCACGTCGCGGGGTCCTCCGCCAGATCGCCAAGGCCGTAGCGACGCAGTTTCACATAGAGGCTCTGACGGCTGAGCCCCAGCATTTCGGCCGCGGACGCACGGTTGTCACCGGTCAGCTGCAAGGCTGCCTCGATGCAAAGTTTTTCGATCACGTCGGTTGCTTCACGCACCAGGTCCTTCAGCGCGATCCGTCCCACCAGCTCGGTCAGCTGCTCCACCGAGCGCGGCAGCTCCTTCGGCAAGGCAGACGGCGACGATGCGGCCGGCCTGCGCCCCACATTGCGGATGGCGAAGCCGAAACAAGGCTGGCCCCCGTTGACCAGCGTGACGGCGGAAATTTCTACATCCACGGTGTCACCGTATTCGCCGCGCAAAACGGTCGCGAACAGCCGCACCGCGCCGCGCTGGCGCAGGTTGGCCAGCAGCACATCCATGTCCACGCCCGGCCGCCCCAGCCAGCGATCCAGCGGCTGGTCACGCGCGTGGTCCTCGGAATGCAGCTGCACCATCTCGCAGAAGGCCGCATTGGCCGCGATGATGCGCTCCTCCGGCCCCAGCACCACAAATCCGTCCGGCGCGCTCTCGATCAGCTTCAGCAGCTTCATCTTGGCTTCCGGCATCACCACGGGGTTGTCCGAATTCAGAGCCGAGAGCCTGATCAGGAACATCGACGCGCCTTCCTGGCGAAACATCGAGCCCGATGCCGTCACTTCACGCTTGCCGTCCGTCAGCTGCACCCTGATATCCTCGGCCCGTCCCGCGGCGCGCACGGTGGCCAGCATGGCCTGCACCGCCTCCTGGCTGCCGCTGTCGAAGGCATCGCGGAACGAGCGTCCCAACGCGCGCTTCCAATGTTCGCCGAACAGCTCCCGCGCGGCTGGATTCGCCTCGATCAGCTTGAGCGATGCGGCATCGATGATGATCACCGCCTCGGACGACATTTCGAACAGCAGGCGATAGCGCGTCTCCACATGGCGCAGGCGGGAGTAGTCGCGCTCCATCGATTGCTGCGCGTCCACCAGGCGTTGCTGCAATTCGGAAATGTCGGTCAGGTCGCGGCCGAACGCCACCATCGAGCCGGTTTCCGCAAGCTGCACGGTGGAATAGAGCACCGGCACAAAGGCGTTGCGTGATGTCGCGTGATTCACATGGCGCCACCGCGGCGGTCCGCCGGCAGGATTAGGCCGCACCATGGCCTCCACCTTGGGGCGGCTGTCGATGGTCACCACATCCACCCAGCGGCGACCGATCCAGGTTTCGGAACCGTCAAGGTCAAGCGCCAGCCTTTCGCTGTTGAATGCGATATCGCGAATGACGCCATCCGCGTCGATGATTAGGGAAATGTCGGAGGCCGCCGTGATCAGTGTCGCGGCCGCATCGGGGTCGAGTGGGCCGAGCGTGTCGCGCGGTGCCTTGAACGCATTGGCCAGCGAGGCGATCTTCCAGCTCACGAGGCGGGCCTGATCATCAAGCGCGGGGTAGCCTGGCCGGGGGCAAACAAGCGGGGTCCTACAGCCACGCCAACTGCCACAGCCAAAGGCCTCGCAACCGCGCTCACCCGGCTCGCGCCAACGACAGCATGAGGTTCTCGGCCAACGTGATCGCCGAACTGGCATCCGAAGCGGTTGCATCGGCACCGCAGGCTGACACGCTGCCCGCACAGGCCAGAAACACCGGGCCCCCAACCATAACGCCGAGTCTGAGATTGCGTGAGGCCTTGCGCACCGCCTGGATCGTTTTGGTCAGCAATCCGATCTGATCGGTGGCACCCACCGAAAAGCCGATGATGTCGAACCACGAGCCGGCCACCATCGCAGACAGTTCTTCGTTGGAATGGGCGCGCTCGCAGCTCACATCCCAGCCCGCGCGCATGAAATGCTCGGCAACCATCGCAAGGCCGAAAGAATGCTGCCCCCCGATTGCCGGCACCAGAAGGATGCGTGCGTGCTGCGGACGCGTGGGGGCGGTGCCGACAAACGCGGAACTCATGCTGCGCATGATCTCCTGCAGCCGATATACCCCGGTGGTGACGGCCGTGAAATTCAGATCATCGTTGTCCCACATCAGGCCCAGATGGCGGGCGGTGGCACTCAGCAGCAGTTCGTACATCGCCTCCAGCCGAACGCCGCGCTCAGCCAGGTCGCGCAGATGCGTGACCGCTAGGGTTTCGTCACGGTCGAGTATCAGACTGGCGAACTGATCGACCTCGCCATCCGCCGGTTGCCAATTGGCGCCTTTGTCGGTGGCCATTCGCGCTCGCGCATCGTTCCGCCGCGCGTGCAGCAGCCTTGGAATGATTTCAGTCTCGATCGCCCTTGTCAGGAGCGTGACATGGGCCTGGCGCGTGTCGCGGTAGATCGGTGCGTAAGCACCTTCGGCCGGCACGGGTGCGGTGGATAAGTCTCGGCCTCGCAACCCTGCAACGTCCATCTCCAACCCCCAATGCTCCGGCGTGCGCGCGTTGCCTGACAGATAATTCTGTTTGGACTTCATGTGTCAAGCCAGATTTACGTTCAGCGTTGTTGACAGGTGTCATCTTTCCCTTCTAGCCTTTGCCTAACGAAGAATGCATGGGGCGGAAAGAACTTCCAAGCCAGCATGTCTTCGGAGAACAAAGTGTTTTCAATGCGGTGGCAAAGCCCAGGTGCAAATGCACCTTGCAGAGCACCAGCGGATTACCCCGCGGAGGCGATGTCAAGCTATGTTTACAGCCAACCTCTTTGGTCCCTTGATCAGCGCTATAGATTGCTGTCCCTGGGGATCGGCCTCTGGCCGCCATGCCATCAACCGTCAGGTGGTCCACACGCCCAAGCCGCTCTACACGCCCGAGGAGCGGATCCGGCGTGACAACACCGTCTGGACGCTGGTCCAGGGAATTCTGGCGCCGATCCAGTTTCTGGTGTTTCTCGTCAGCCTGGGCATGGTGCTGAACTACATGCTCACCGACCGTGGCCAGTCGATGGCCGAATTCTCGGTCGTGGCAAAAACTCTCGTTCTTTACACGATCATGATCACCGGCGCGATTTGGGAGCGTGAGGTGTTTGGGCGCTACCTGTTTGCCCCTGCGTTCTATTGGGAAGACATGGTCAGCATGGTGGTTCTGGCCCTGCACACCCTCTACCTCTACGCGCTGTACACCGGCGCCCTGCCGCCATCGCAGCTGATGATGCTGGCACTTGCGGCCTACGCCGCCTACGTCGTCAACGCCGCTCAATTCATCATCAAGCTGCGCGCCGCCTGCAAGCAGGGCGCCGCCTACACCGGTTCGGCCACCGGCGCGGTCGGTGCTGTCTGATGGATGGCGTCGCTGAGATCTCCGCCCCAAAGGCTGCCGGATGCGCCGACGCGCCTGTGCTGCGGGAGCGGGGCCAGCGTGAGGTTTTCTGCGGCCTGACCGGTATCATCTGGCTGCATCGCAAAATCCAGGATGCGTTCTTCCTCGTCGTTGGCAGCCGCACCTGCGCCCATCTCATCCAGTCCGCGGCCGGGGTGATGATCTTCGCCGAACCCCGCTTTGCCACCGCCATCATTGACGAACGCGATCTCGCCGGGCTGTCAGATGCCAACGACGAACTGGACAGGGTTGTCACGCGGCTCATCCAGCGTCGCCCGGAAATCAAGCTGCTCTTCCTCGTCGGCTCCTGCCCGTCCGAAGTGATCAAGCTCGACCTGTCCCGCGCCGCCCAGCGCCTGTCGCGCCAACTTTCGCCGGCCGTTCGCGTGTTGAACTACTCCGGCAGCGGAATCGAGACCACCTTCACCCAGGGCGAAGACGCCTGCCTGGCCAGCCTGGTGCCCGACCTTCCCCCGCAGCCCGAGCGGGCGCCCGCCAACCTGCTCGTGGTGGGGGCGTTGGCCGACGTCGTCGAAGACCAGATGCTGCGGCTTTTCACCGCCATGGGCATCGACAACGTCAGCTTCCTGCCGGCCCGCAAGGCCAATGCGATGCCCGCGATCGGGCCGAACACCCAGATGTTGCTGGCCCAGCCCTTCCTGGCCGAAACCGCACGACTTCTGGAGCAGCGCGGCGTGACGCGTCTGCCCGCGCCTTTCCCGCTGGGAATCGAGGGCACCACCGCCTGGCTACAGGCCGCCGCCACCGCATTCGGCGTGGATCAAGCCGCGTTCCTCGCCGCCATCGCCGCCCCCAGCAAGCGCGGCGCCGAAGCCGTGGCCCGGGTGCGGAACATGATGGCCGGCAAATCCGTCTTCATGTTCCCCGACTCGCAGCTCGAAATACCACTCGGCCGCTTCCTCGCCCGGGAGCTGGACATGAAGCTGATCGAAATCGGCACGCCCTACCTGCACCGCCAGCATCTGGCCGATGAACTCGACCTGCTGCCCGCCGGCACCATGCTGAGCGAAGGCCAGGACGTGGAACGCCAGCTCGATCGCTGCCGCGCCGCAAAGCCGGACCTCGTGGTCTGTGGCCTCGGCCTTGCGAACCCGCTCGAAGCCGAGGGCATCGCCACGAAATGGTCCATCGAGCTGCTGTTCACCCCCATCCAGGGCTTCGACCAGGCGGCCGACCTTGCCGAGCTCTTTGCACGCCCGCTCGTGCGTCGCGCCAAGCTGCGGGTCTGATAAAATGCAGCTCACGCTCTGGACCTACGAGGGGCCGCCGCATGTGGGGGCGATGCGCATCGCCACCGGCATGAAAGGCCTGCACTACGTCCTGCACGCGCCGCAGGGCGACACCTATGCCGACCTGCTGTTCACCATGATCGAGCGCCGCTCCGCCCGGCCGCCTGTCACCTACACCACCTTCCAGGCCCGCGACCTCGGCAGCGACACCGCCGAACTCTTCCAGAACGCGGTGCGCGAATCGTATGAGCGCTTCAAGCCGGAAGCGCTTCTGGTGGGCGCGTCCTGCACCGCCGAACTCATCCAGGACGACCCCGGCGGCCTCGCCCGCGCGCTGGGTTTGCCGGTGCCGGTGGTGGCCGTCGAACTGCCGGCCTATCAGAAAAAAGAGAACTGGGGCGCGGCCGAAACGTTCTACCGCCTGGTGCGCGCCTTCGCCGTCCCGGTGGAGCGCACAAATTCGGCCCGCCCGCGCTGCAACATTCTTGGCCCCACCGCCCTGGGCTTCCGCCACCGCGACGACCTGCGCGAGATCACCGGCTTGCTGGGCCGCATGGGAATCGACATCAACGTCACGGCCCCGCTCACCGCCGCACCGTCGGATCTCGCACGGTTGGCCGACGCCGATTTCAACGTGGTGCTCTACCCCGAGATCGCCGGGGTGACTGCCACCTATCTCGCCAAAACATTCGGTCAGAAATTCACGAAGACCGTGCCGATCGGCATGGGCGCCACGCGGGACTTCATCGCCGAAGTCGCCGAACTGTCCGGCGTTGATCCGGCCGAGGTGCTGGCCGATGCCCATGCGCACATGCCCTGGTATGCCCGCTCGGTCGACAGCAACTACCTCACCGGCAAGCGCGTCTACGTCTTCGGCGATGCCACCCACGTCGTGGCGGCCGCCCGCATCGCACAGACCGAACTCGGCTTCACCGTCGTTGGCATGGGCACCTACAGCCGCGAATTCGCCCGCGAAGTACGCGAGGCCGCCAAGCTGTATGGCGTCGAGGCACTGATCACCGACGACTATCTGGATGTCGAGGACCAGGTTGCCTCGCTTAACCCGGAACTGGTGCTGGGCAGCCAGATGGAGCGCCACATCGCCAAGCGGTTGGGTGTTCCCTGTGCGATGATCTCAGCACCCATGCACGTGCAGGACTTCCCCGCGCGCTACGCCCCGCAGATGGGGTTCGAGGGTGCGAACGTGATTTTCGACACCTGGGTGCATCCGTTGATGATGGGGCTTGAGGAACATCTGTTGGGGATGTTCCGCGAGGACTCCGAATTCTCCGCGGCACCTTCTCACCTCGGGGCGGCACCCGCCGCGCCGGCGCCTCCACCCGCACCGGCGCCGGCACCGCAGGACGATGTCGCCTTGCTCGAAGCCCCCGTTGTCGTGGGCGAGCCAGGCTGGTCCACCGACGCCGAAAAAGAACTTGGCAAGATACCCTTCTTCGTCCGCGGCAAGGCTCGCCGCAACACCGAGCGTTTCGCCAAGGATCATGGTGTGTCGCTCATAACGGTGGATACCATCTATGACGCCAAATCCCATTTCAGCCGCTGACATGAACGCCACGCCGATCCGCTTTGTGATCGTGACGATGGACAGCGCGCTGGCGGGATCGGCGGCACGCGCGCAGCACGTGCTGCGGCGGGAATTGCCGGGTTTGGAATTGGTCGTCCACGCGGCCGACGAATGGGGCTCCGATCCGGAGGCGCTGGCGCACTGCAACGAAGACATCGCCCGCGGCGACATCGTGCTCGCGGCCATGTTGTTCCTGGACGACCACATCCGCGCCGTGCAACCCGCACTGGCTGCGCGGCGTGACCATTGCGACGCCATGATTTGCATGATGTCCGGCACCGAGATCACGCGCCTGACGCGGATCGGCAAGTTCGCCATGGACAAGGAAGCCACCGGCATCATGGCGATGCTGAAGAAGCTGAAGCCCAAATCGGCCCAAAAGGGCGGCAAAAGCAGCGGCCGCACGCAGATGAAGATGGTCAAGCAGCTTCCCAAGCTGTTGCGCTTTATCCCCGGCACCGCCCAGGACGCGCGGTCGTATTTCTTGACGTTACAGTATTGGCTTGGCGGATCCGAGGAAAATTTCGCAAATCTCGTCCGCTTGCTGGTCAACAAATACAGCACCGGTGAGCGCGCCGCCGCGGCCGCCAAGCTCAAGGCGATGCCCCCTGTCGAATACCCCGATATGGGCCTGTATCACCCGCGCATGGCAGGCCGTGTCAGCGAGAACCTTGCCGATCTGCCAAAAATTGGCGCGAAGGGCACAATCGGCCTGCTGGTCCTGCGCAGCTACATCCTGTCTGCCAATTCCCGCCATTACGACGGCGTGATCGAACAGCTCGAAGCCCGTGGCCTAAACGTCGTGCCCGCCTTCGCCAGTGGGCTGGACCAGCGCGACGCCATCGAGGCCTATTTCAAGAAAGACGGCGCAACGTCCGTCGACGCGGTGATTTCGCTCACCGGGTTCTCACTCGTGGGCGGCCCCGCCTACAACGATGCCGAAGCAGCCGAAGAAGTGCTCGCGGGCCTCGACGTGCCGTATATCGGCGCCCACCCCGTCGAATTCCAAACGTTGAAATCCTGGTCCGCCGATCCGCGCGGCCTGATGCCGGTCGAAGCCACCATGATGGTGGCCATCCCCGAACTCGACGGCGCCATCATGCCGATGACGTTCGGCGGACGCTGCGGAAAAACCGACAACGAGCCGAAATGCGACGGCTGCGATGGCGTCACCTGCGGCCGCAGCATGGCGTCCGAGCCAGAGCGCGCCGGCAAGCTGGCCGATCGCGTGGCAAAGCTGGTGGCGCTCCGCCGGTCCGCCCGGGCCGAACGCAAGGTGGCCATCGTCATCTTCAACTTCCCGCCGAACGCGGGAAACACCGGCACCGCCGCCTACCTCTCGGTGTTTGAGTCGCTGCACCGCACGATGCTGGCCATGAAGGACGGCGGCTACACCATCGACGTGCCCGTGTCGGTTGACGCACTGCGCGACGGCATCCTGCACGGCAACGCCGCCCAATACGGCGCACTCGCCAACGTTGCCGCGCGCGTCACCACAGATCGCCATGTCGCCAATCAGAAATGGCTGGGCGAGATCGAAAAAGTCTGGGGCTCGGCCCCCGGCCGGCAGAACGCCGATGGCCAGTCGATCCATATCCTCGGCGGCATGTTCGGCAACGTCATGATCGGCGTGCAGCCCGGCTTTGGCTATGAGGGCGACCCGATGCGCCTGCTGTTCGAAGGCAGCTTCGCCCCCACCCACGCCTTTGCAGCCTTTTATCGGTTCATCGAGGACGATTTCAAAGCCGATGCGGTTCTGCACTTTGGCACCCACGGTGCGCTGGAATTCATGCCCGGCAAACAGACGGGCATGTCCGGCAAATGCTGGCCGGATCGGCTTATCGGCAATCTGCCGAACTTCTACCTCTACGCTTCGAACAATCCGTCCGAGGGCATGCTGGCCAAGCGCCGCGCCGGCGCTGCGTTGATTTCGTATCTTACGCCGCCGGTGACGAAGGCCGGCCTCTACAAGGGCCTGCTCGACCTGAAATCCTCGGTGGATCGCTGGCGCCAGATGGAGCCTGATTCGGATATTGACCAGCGCCAGTCTCTGGCCGAGCTGATCCAGGCCCAGGCCGCCACCGTCGATCTCGCCGATGCAGAACCGCTCTGGGGCGGCCACGCGGTGGCCAAGATCGACCTTCTCGGTCCGGCGCTGCTGGAACTCGAATACACCCTCATCCCCGACGGCCTGCACGTGGTCGGCGCCCCCCCGGGTCCGGAATCGCGCAAAGAGATGCTGGAAGTGGCCGGGATCACCGACCCCTGCGAACTGGCGCGGCTCGACGCGCTGCTGGCGATGGACAACGAGCTTCCCGCGATGCTCCACGCGCTGGACGGCGGCTTCCTCCGCCCGGCCCCCGGCGGAGACCTGCTGCGCACAACAGCGATCCTGCCCACCGGTCGCAACCTTCACGGCTTCGACCCATTTCGACTTCCCACGCAGTTCGCCCTGAAAGACGGCGCCCGCCAGGCGGATCGCCTGCTCGCCCGCCATGCCCAGGATGGTCTCGGCATCCCCGAGACGGTGGCCATGGTCCTATGGGGGTCGGACAATTTGAAGAACGAGGGCGGCCCCATCGCCCAGGCCTTGTGGCTGATGGGCGCCGAACCGCGCATCGACGGCTACGGCCGCCTCTGCGGTGCACAGCTTCTGCCGCTGTCGGCCATCGGCCGCCCGCGCGTCGATGTCGTCATCACCCTGTCTGGCATCTTTCGTGATCTGTTGCCGATGCAGACGAGCCTTTTGGCCGAAGCAGCCCTCCTGGCCGCCCAGGCGGACGAGCCTGCGGATCAGAACTACATCCGCAAGCACGCGCTGGCGTTCATGAACACCACCGGCTGCGACATGGAGGAAGCCGCCCTTCGGGTCTTCGGCAACGCCGACAGCGCCTACGGCTCGAACGTCAACGCGCTGGTCAATTCCGGCGCCTGGAACGACGAAGACGAATTAGGCGACGCCTTCGTGAAGCGCAAAGGCTTTGCCTATGGCGTCAACGGCAAGCCGCAGTTGAAAACCGCCGTGCTGGCCGATGCGCTGTCGCATGTCGAGATCACCTACCAGAATCTCGACAGCATCGAACTCGGCGTCACCACGGTGGACCAGTATTTCGACACGCTGGGCGGCATCACTCGCGCCGTTCGCAAAGCCCGCGGCGGTGTCGCGGCTGCGGTCTATATCGGCGACCAGACGCGCGGCGATGGCGCGGTGCGCAGCCTGTCCGAACAGGTGGCTCTCGAAACCCGCACCCGCGCACTGAACCCGAAATGGTACGATGCGCTGCTGAAGCACGGGTTTGAGGGCGTGCGCGAGATCGAAAACCAGGTCACCAACACGCTGGGATGGTCCGCAACCACAGGCCAGGTGGCACCCTGGATCTACGAGAAACTGACCGAGACCTACATGCTGGACGACACGATGCGCGCGCGTCTGGCAAAGCTGAACCCGGCCGCTTCAAGCAAAATAGCCAACCGCCTCATCGAGGCGCATGAGCGGAACTACTGGCAGCCGGATGCCAAGATGCTTGAGATGCTTCGCGCAGCCGGCGAAGAACTGGAAGACCGCCTCGAAGGCGTCACAATGGGAGCCGCAGCATGAGCGCATCAACCCTCACGAAACGACCTGGCCAGCGCGGTGACGGCGAAGGCAGCGTGCAGGTTCGGCTGGAGCAGTCGGTCAAGATCGGTAACGCAAAGGTGTTCGCGGTCTACGGCAAGGGCGGCATCGGCAAAAGCACGACGTCCTCCAACCTGTCTGTCGCCTTCAGCAAGTTGGGCAAACGCGTCATCCAGATCGGCTGCGACCCCAAGCACGACAGCACCTTCACCCTCACGAAGTCGCTGATCCCCACGGTGATCGACGTGCTCGCCACGGTGGATTTCCACGCCGAGGAACTGCGCCCCGAGGACTTCGTGTTCGAAGGCTATAACGGCGTCATGTGCGTCGAAGCCGGCGGCCCTCCGGCCGGCACCGGCTGCGGCGGCTATGTCGTGGGCCAGACGGTCAAACTGCTCAAAGAACATCACCTGCTCGATGACACCGACGTGGTGATTTTCGATGTGCTGGGAGACGTCGTGTGCGGCGGGTTCGCGGCCCCACTGCAGCACGCCGATCGAGCCGTCATCGTCACGGCCAACGATTTTGACAGCATCTTTGCCATGAACCGGATCGTCGCCGCCATCCAGGCGAAGGCCAAGAACTACGACGTGCGGTTGGGTGGCGTTATCGCCAACCGCTCCGCCGCCACCGACCAGGTGGACAAGTTCACCAACGCCATCGGGATGGACCTGCTGGCCCAGTTCCCAGACCTGGACGTGATCCGCCGCTCGCGGCTCAAGAAGTCCACGCTCTTCGAGATGGAATATTCGCCAGAACTGGAAGCGGTGCAGAACACCTACCTGAAATTGGCTGCCACGCTGTGGGCCGGCACACCCGATCGCAGCCCGGCACCTTTGCGCGACCGCGACATCTTCGATCTTCTCGGATACGAATGATGACCAGCCTCTCCTACGCCAAGCGCCGCGGCGAGCTGGAGGTCTATTTCGATCGCACGGCCGCAGCCGCGTGGGCACGTCTGACGTCGGATGCACCGGTCAGCGGCGTGCGTGCCACCGTCCGCGCCGGCCGCGACGCCACACGCGCCACCTTGCTGAGCTACCTGCCGCAGGACCTGACCGGCCGACGCATCCTGGATGCCGGTTGCGGCACCGGCGCCTTCGCTTTCGAAGCGGCCAAGCGCGGTGCCGAGGTCGTGGCGATCGATCTTGCCGGCACGCTGGTGGGCCTGGCACAGACCCGCGTTCCCGCCGATCTCGGCACCGGCTCGGTCAGCTTCATGACCGGCGATATGCTGAGCCCCGATCTTGGCGACTTCGACCATGTGGTGGCCATGGACAGCATCATTCACTACGAAGGTGCGGACATGACACGCGTGCTCGACGGTTGGGCCGCCCGCACGCGGCATTCCGTGCTGTTCACGGTCGCCCCGCAGACGCCGCTGCTGATGGTTGTGTTTGCAATTGGAAAAATGTTTCCCCGCAAGGATCGTTCGCCCGCGATTGTGCCCATCCGCGACACCGATCTGTGGGCGCGCCTGTCCCGCGCGCCGCTTTGGGCCAAATTCGGAAAAGGCCGCACGCACCGCGTTTCCACCGGGTTCTACAAGTCCCAGATCATGGAGCTTGTGCGCAGATGAGCGCGCTTCGCTCCGCCAACGATCGTCTGGCCCGGAAATGGAGCAAGGTGGGAACCCAGTTCCTGCCGTTCGCCGATATCGTCACGGCAGAGCTGACCATCGGGCGGCTGCTGCGCCTGTCACTGTTCCAGGTCACGGTCGGCATGGCGGCGGCCTTGCTGATCGGCACGCTTAACCGGGTGATGATCGTCGAACTCGGCCTCAGCGCGTCGCTTGTCGCCGTGATGGTCTCTGCCCCCCTGGTGTTCGCCCCGATGCGCGCCGTGATTGGCCATCGGTCGGACAATCATCGCTCGGCCCTGGGTTGGCGGCGCGTGCCGTATATCTTCTTCGGGACCGGCATGCAGTTCGGCGGCTTCGCCATCATGCCGTTCGCGCTCATCCTCCTGTCCGGCGACAGCCAGGCGCCGGCGATCGTGGGCCAGGTGAGTGCCGGCCTCGCCTTTCTGATGGTGGGCGTGGGCCTGCACACGGTGCAGACGGCGGGGCTGGCGCTGGCCACCGATCTGGCGCCGAAACACGCCCAAACCAAGGTGGTGGTGCTGATGTGCGTGATGCTTCTGGTCGGCATCATCGCGAGCTCCGTGTTCTTTGGCCTGCTGCTGGCGACTTTCACCCAAATCAAACTGATCCAGGTCGTCCAAGGAGCCGGCGCACTCACGCTGATCCTGAACGTTGTGGCGATCTGGAAGCAGGAGCCGCGCGATCCCAGGCGCACGATGAACGATGCGCCGAAGCCGGCATTCCGCGAGGCCTGGGCGGCCTTCGCGATCGGTGGCAACGCCCGGCGCCGCCTGCTCACAGTGGGATTGGGCACGGCCGCGTTCAGCATGGAGGACATCCTGCTGGAGCCGTATGGCGGGCAGATCCTGCACCTGTCGGTGGGCTCCACCACGGCACTCACCGGCTTGTTGGCCGTGGGCGGGCTGGCCGGTCTCGCGGTGGCGGCCCGCATGCTGGCGCGCAAGTTCGATCCGTATCTTCTGGCGGCGATCGGCGTCATCGCCGGGATCACCGCGTTCAGCGCGGTGATCTTCGCCGAGCCATTGGAATCCGCTGCCCTGTTCGGGATCGGCACCACGTTGATCGGCTTTGGCGCTGCGCTGTTCTCGGTCGGCACGCTGATGTCCACCATCGACCTGGCGCGCGAAGGGCAGACAGGCCTTGCCTTGGGTGCCTGGGGTGCGGCGGAAGCCTCGGCCGCAGGGCTTGCGATCGCCGCAGGCGGCATCCTGCGCGACGTTGTCTCGTACTATGCCGAACAAGGCATGATGGGCGAGGCCCTGGCCAACCCCGCCACCGGCTACAGCGTGGTCTATCACGTCGAAATTGCTTTGCTGTTCATCACTCTCGTCGCACTTGGCCCGCTTGTGCGGGGCGGCCGCAGGGCCCGCGGCCTGGCGCTCGCACGTGGCGCTTCGCCCGTATCCCCCTTCTCCACCGCCCCCCTCTCCACCGTGAGGTAATCCCATGCAAATCGGCGCATTCACGCAGTATTTCGATATTGCCCAGATCACCCTTTATGGTTTCTGGATCTTCTTCGCAGGCCTTGTCCTGTACCTGCAGCGTGAGGCCAAGCGCGAGGGTTTCCCGCTGGTGTCGGATCTGCCCGGCCGGGTGGTCCTTGAGGAAACCGGTGGATTGCCAACCCCCAAGGTGTTCCTTCTGCACAACGGCAGCATCGTTCTGGCGCCTCGCATGGAGGCGCCGGAGGCTGAGCCGAAGGCGATGCCGATCGCCTCTTTCCCCGGCGCCCCGCTCGACCCGACCGGCGATCCGATGATCGACGGCGTGGGCCCGGCCGCGTGGGCCAATCGGTCGGACATGCCCGACGTGATGTGGGAGACCGGCGAGGCGCGCATCGTGCCGACGCGGGTCGCCACCGATTTCGAGGTGGCCGGTGAAGACCCGAACCCCATCGGCATGGACGTGATCGGCTGCGATGGGCTGGTCGGCGGGGTGGTCACCGATGTGTGGGTGGACCGGTCCGAGACGGTGGCACGTTACCTTGAAGTTGAAGTGCGCTCTGCCGCGGGCATGCGCCATGTGCTGCTGCCCACCACAATGTCGGTCATTCGCTCCAAGCCACGTCAGGTGAAGGTGCGCTCCATCACGTCCTTCCAGTTCGTCAACGTGCCCGGCCTGCGCAATCCGGACCAGGTGACGCGCCTGGAAGAGGACAAGATCTGTGCGTACTACGCCGGCGGCACCCTTTATGCCACCGCCGGGCGGACGGAGCCGCTGATATGACACGGGTGAAGATGACGCGTGTGTCGGCCAAGCCATCCGAGGAAAGCCACTACGACAGCGACGAACCGGTGCGTGGGCTTCCCGCACGGCTGCCGAAGGGCGAAGCGTTGCTGTGGCAGGGCGAACCCAACTGGAAAATTCTGGCTCTGCGCACGTTCCACGCGCGCAAGATCGCCATCTATTTCGGTGTGCTGCTGGCCTGGGACGTGTTCTCCACGCTGTATGATGGCCAAACACTTGCCGATCAGGGCGAGGCGCTGCTGCAGCTTGCAGGCCTGGGTAGTGCGGCACTGGGGATCATCTGCCTGTTCTGCTATGCCGTCAGCCGCACCACGGTCTACACCGTCACCAGCAAGCGGGTGGTGATCCGCGCGGGCATCGCACTTCCCAAAACCATCAACCTCCCCTTCGCGCGAATTGCCAGCGCCGGGGTGAAGGTCAATCCCGATGGCAGCGGAAACGTGATGCTGACGCCGCTGGCCGAGGACAAGATCGCCTATCTGCTGTTGTGGCCGCATGTGCAGGCGTTCAATCTGTCCCATGCCCAACCGACGCTGCGTGCCGTGAACGATGCCGCTGCCGTGGCACAGCTTCTTGGCGACGCGCTTGCCGCCGAGGGTGAAGGCCATGCGGTGGCCGCAAAGCCGCAGATGCAGCCGGTCCGCGGGTCGCATCACGCCCCTGCTGCGGCTTAACCAGATCTAAAAGGAGCGACGAAGCCGATGACAACGCGTTCCACCAAGATATCCGTCCCGCTGGTTGTGTCTGCCCTGTTTTTGCTGGCCTGCACCGGCACCGTGGTTGGGACGCAGATTGTCTCGCCGGTGGAGGTGAAGTCCGGCGCCAAGGTTCTGGTGATGCGCGATCTGCGTTTCTCCGACCGGGTCGATGGCGGGGTCGAAGTGACCGACGCGGCCAATGGCGCGGTGGTGGCGGAACTGGAGCCGAACAGCAACAACTTCGTGCGCGCCCTCATGCGTGGCCTGGTGCGCCAGCGGGTGCGCGAGGCGCAGGGGCCGGAGACGCCGTTTCGCCTCACGGCCTACGAAGACGGCGATCTCACCTTGGAAGACCCCGTCACACGCCGCACTGTTGCGCTCGCCGCATTTGGGCCCACAAATGCGGAGGCGTTTGTGAAGCTGCTGCCCTTGAAGGCGATTGAACAATGAGCTGGAACACTATCCTGGGCCGCGAGACCGAGCAGGGCACCGTGGACATCGAAATCGAAAAGACGCAGGAAAGTTTCCACGTCTATGCCATCCCCTCCAGCTTCGAGGTGCGCGAGGGCGACCAGGTGCTGCTGCATGACGTTCCGACCGAGATTGATTTCGGCGCCCAGTTCAGCCTGCAATGCCGCGCCACCGTCAGCCGCGCCGGCCTGCTGGAACGTGCCTGGACCCGGCTTGCAAGCCTGTTCGAGCTCACGGAACTGTATGAAGTGGGCTTTCAGCCCAAGGACGATATCGAAAACGGAATGGTGACGAGGACCGCACGATGAGCACAACCCTGACAGACCGCCCCGCCACCGATCCGGCGCGTCGCCGCGAGGTCAATGCCGCCACCAAATCGGCGCAGGAGGACACCATCCTGACGCCGCGTTTTTATACGACCGATTTCCCGGCGATGGACAAACTGAACGTGGAATCGGTGCGCGAGGACTGGGACAAGCTGGTTGCTGAAATGCGGGCCGACCCGAACAAGCGGCACTTCATGCGCAACGCGTTCTTTGACGTCGACGTGAACGCGATGGAGCCAAAACTCCGCAAAGAGTTCATCGATTTCCTCGTGAGCTCCGTCACCGCCGAATTCTCCGGCTGCGTGCTGTATGCCGAAATCAAGAAGCGCATCACCAACCCCGACGTGCGCGAGCTGTTCGCGTTCATGGCGCGCGACGAGGCGCGGCATGCGGGCTTCATCAACGACACGCTGAAGGATTTCAACGTCGGCGTGGACCTCAGCTTCCTCACGAAGTCGAAGAAATATACGTTCTTCCAGCCGAAGTTCATCTTCTACGCCACCTATCTGTCCGAGAAGATCGGCTATGCCCGCTACATCACCATCTACCGCCACCTGCAGGCGCATCCGGAATTCATGAGCCATCCCATGGTCAAATGGTTCGAAAACTGGTGCAACGACGAGTTCCGCCACGGCGAGGCCTTTGCGCTGCTGATGCGGTCCAACCCGAAATACCTCACCGGCGTGAACAAGCTGTGGATCCGCTTTTTTGTCCT
>JBBROR010000042.1:0-16398 GCA_038229175.1 Acetobacterales bacterium
GCTGGTCAACAACGCGGCGTCCGACCAGCGCCAGGCGATGATGGAGGTCGAGCCCGACCAGTGGCGCCACGCGCTGGCGGTCAATCTGGATCACCAGTTCTTTGCAACCCAGGAGGTGGCGCGGGCCATGGCCACCCGCGGCACCGGCAGCGTCGTGATGATGGGGTCGATCTCGTGGATGCGGGGACGGCCCGGCATGGTCGGCTACACCACGGCCAAGGCCGCCATCCATGGCCTGACCAAGACGATGGCGCGCGAGTTGGGGCCGTCGGGCATCCGGGTGAACTGCATCGTGCCGGGCGCCATCCGCACCGAGAAGCAGGATCGCCTGTGGCATTCGCCCGCGGCCAGCCAGCGCTTCATCGATGACCAGGCGCTGAAGTTCCGGCTCGATGCCTCGCATGTGGCGCGCATGGCGCTGTTCCTGGCGTCTTCGGAATCACAGGGCTGCACGGGGGCGAATTTTCTGGTGGACGCGGGGCTGACGCAGAACTGATGCGGACGATACCGACCGATGACGGCTTCGAACTCTGGTTCTCCGACGTTCTACTGCTACGTCACAGTGCGGCCTCGCCGTTTGCGTCGGCGGGGCGCGGGGCCGCGGATATGGGGATGTATCGGGGTAATTTCGACATCTCCGACGCACTGGAATCACGTGTCGCACTCAAGGTGGTGGATGTCGACGGCCATTTCCTGACCCTGCGCGCCGATCCGGAATCAGAGCCGGCGCTGGTGCTGCAGGTCCAGGACAACTGCCTGGTGGTGGTTCGCCATGACGCCGGCTTCAATCGCTTCTGGTTCCGGCTGCACGCCGAGGCGGATGAGCATGTCTGGGGCTGTGGCGAGCAGATGTCGTATTTCGACCTGCGCGGCAGGCGTTTTCCGCTCTGGACCAGCGAGCCGGGGGTGGGCCGCGACAAGACCACCGCGATCACCCAGCGCGCCGATGCCGAGGGTCAGGCGGGTGGCGACTATTATACCACCAACTATCCGCAGCCGACCTACCTGACGTCGCGCCGGATCGCCGTGCACCTGCAGACAACCGACTACAGCGTGTTCGATTTCACGCGCGATGACATCCACGAGTTGGAGGTGTGGGCGGCGCCGGAGCGGATTGAATTCTTCGCCGATGCCAGCTTCACGGGTCTGGTTGGCCAACTCTCCACGCGGTTCGGCCGGCCGCCGCGACTGCCCGACTGGATCATGCGTGGCGCGGTGATCGGGCTGAAGGACGGTGCTTCGAGCTTTGCCCGCCTGGACACCATTCTCGCCGCCGATGCCTGCGTGTCTGCTTTGTGGTGCGAGGACTGGGCCGGTGTGCGGCAGACCTCGTTCGGCACAAGGCTGTTCTGGGACTGGCGTTGGAGCGCGCTGCGCCATCCGGATCTTCCGCAGCAGATCGCGGCGTTGCGCGAGCGCGGCATCCGCTTCATGGGCTACACCAATCCGTATCTGTGCACCGACGGCTTGCTGTTTCCGGTGGCCGAGGCGTTGGGCTACCTGGCGCGGAACGCCGCGGGCAAAACCTATCACGTCGATTTCGGCGAGTTCGATGCCGGGATCGTCGACTTCACCAAGCCCGAGGCAGCCGAATGGTTTACTTCCTCGGTGCTGCGGCATGAGATGCTGGATTTCGGGATGTCTGGCTGGATGGCGGATTTCGGCGAATATCTGCCGGTGGACGCGGTGCTGGCCGGTGGCTCGGCGATGACGCTGCACAATTCGTGGCCCACGCTATGGGCGAAGGTGAACGCCGATGCGGTGGCCGATCGGCCGGACGCGGTGTTTTTCATGCGTGCGGGATACACCGGCGTGCAGCGTTATAACCGGCTGCTGTGGGCCGGCGATCAATGCGTCGATTTTTCACGCCATGACGGCATCGGCACGGTCATAACAGGGGCGTTGTCATCGGGCCTGTTGGGCAATCCCTACCATCACAGCGATATTGGCGGCTACACCAGCCTGTTTGGCCTGACCCGAACGCCCGAGCTGTTCATGCGATGGACGGAGATGGCGGCATTCACGCCTGTGATGCGCACGCATGAGGGCAATCGTCCGCGGGACAACCTCCAGGTGGATCAGGACCCCGCCGTATTGGCGCATTTCGCCCGTTTCACACGCATCCATGCGGCGTTGATGCCGCTGTGGCAGCGGCTCGCGGATGAGGCGGTGGTGACGGGACTGCCGATGCAGCGGCCGCTGTTCCTGCATTTTGCCGATGATCCCCGTTGCTTCACCGTGCAGACGGCGTTTTTGCTCGGTGAGGATGTGCTGGTGGCACCCGTGCTCGAAGCGGGTGCCACGGAGTGTTCGGTCTACCTGCCGAACGGCTGCGAGTGGGTGCATCTATGGACAGGGACGATCTCTGCCGGCGGCCAGACTGTGACCGTGTCGGCGGCCATCGGGGCGCCGCCGGTGTTCTGTAAGACTGGATCGGCCGATGAAGCGCTGTTGCGGGGGATCGCCGGGGATTTGTGATCCACATCCCCGGCTTTTGGATCAAGGCTTTGGAACGCTGTTCGTTTGCGTCTGCACAGGGTCGGTGCGCTGCGGTGCCGGCGCGGGTGCCCCCGGCGCGCCTTGCAGGATGACACCGCCACCCTGATACGCCGCGTTGGAGTCTGGTGTGGTGGGCCCGTTGTCGATCGGCTTCTGCCCGGTTGGATGTGCCGTCTGCGCCGCCGCGGCGGCGTTGTTGGCGGGTGTTGCCGGAATCTGGACAGGCTGGGCCTGGGCTGCGAAGCCGGCCAGCGTCATCGCGGCTGCAAGGATGAAGGGGCGCATGGGCAAGCTCCTGCTCGATGAGGGTTGTCCCCCAGTGAACGCGCCACACGGGCGTTGGTGCCCTACACCCGCAACCGCAGCAGGCTGACCACCATCGCCAGCAGTGCCGCCGCCGCGCCGATCATGATGGCAAGATGGGCGCCCACCCCCACCCCGGCGGCCTGGGTGAATCCGAACGTGACGGCCACCAAGGCTGCCCCCAGCGTCTGGCCGAGCAGCCTGGCGCTGGACAGCACGCCGCTGCCGGCGCCGGAGCGTTCGCGCGGGGTGGAGGCGATGAGCAGGCGATTGTTCGGGGCCTGGAACAGCGCAAAGCCGCCGCCGCACATCGCCATGCGCCACGCCACGTTCCACCACGCAGGGTCGGCCGGAATGTTGGCCACCGCAAAAAGGCCCAGTCCGAATATCAGAAGCCCCAACCCGCCCAGCTTGCCGGCCGAAACGCGATCGGACAGCCGGCCAGCGATGGGCGCCATGATCGCCGACGTGACAGGCCAGGGGGTGATCAGCAGACCGGTATCGACGGTGGACAGGCCGCCGGCTGCGAACAGGAAGGGCATCGAGACGAAGGCCATGCTGGCAGCCACGAACGAGCAGACCGATGTCAGCACGCTCAACGAGAAGGCCGGGATGGCGAACAGCTCCACTGGCAGGATGGGCGCGCGCATCCCCATCTGCGAGCGCACGAAAACAATGCCGACAGCAACGGCGGCCGCAAGTTCCACGACCACCAGCGGGGCGGACTGGCCATGCCCGAGGCCGTCTACGCCTGCGATGAACAGGCCGAACATGGCGGCATTCAGCGCGGCGCTGCGCCAGTCGAACCGGTGGGTGGCCAAGGGCGTGGCCGGCAGCGTGCGGAGCATGGCGATAGCCACGATGCCGATCGGCACGTTGATGAAGAACAGGTAGGGCCAGGGCGCCACTGTCAGGATGGCTGCGGCCAGCGACGGCCCCGCGGCGGCAGATACCGACACCACCAGCCCGTTGATGCCCATGCCGCGTCCGAGTTGGGCGCGCGGGAAGATGAAGCGCACCAGGGCGGTGTTCACACTCATCAACCCGGCCGCGCCGAAGCCTTGAATGACCCGCGAGAGCGCGAGCATCGGCAGGCTTGTCGACAGGGCGCAGGCCAGCGAGGCCAGGGTAAAAATGGAGATGCCCCAGCCGCAGACGCGCCGATATCCGTAGATGTCGCCCAGCGAGGCCAAAGGCAGCAGCGAGATGGTGATGGCCAGCTGGTAGGCGTTCACCACCCAGATGCTGTCGGCGGGCTGGATGTGCAGATCCTGCGCGATGCTGGGCAGCGCGATGTTGGTGATCGAGCCGTCCAGCACCGCCATGGAGATCACCATCGCCTGCGCCATGATCGCCAAGCGCCGCCGCCCGGGTGGCAGGCCGTCCATATCGCTCATGTATGCTCCATCAGACGTTTGGGCGGATCAGGGCTGTCCCACCACGATCGTCACGCGGCGGCTCTCCTGGCTGTCCAGGGTGAACGGCACCGCGCCCACTTCCCGCCGCGCGATGCGGGTGACCAGCACGCCGTTGGACGTCAGCCCACGTATGACGTTCTCCACGCGGGCGCGGGTGATCTCGGCATTTGCTTCCGGCGTGCCGTTCTTGTCGGCGAACCCGTCCGCCCGGATCGGCATGTCGGGGTGATCCAGCGCGTAGGCGGCGGCACTGACCACGACCTGCTGTGCCGCGGTGCTGTCGATCGTCACGGCGTCGGCCTGGAAGAAGACCACGAAACGCTGGCCGGACGAGCCAAGGAAGGCGCATGCGCCAGGAAGCAGAAGCAGGGCCAGGAGGAGTGTACGGCGCATGAAATCATTCCTTCGCAACAAATTCGGGCCTCACCGCCGCAACGATAAACACCCACAGGCAGGACACCCGGCGGGAACAGGGAGTTCCACACGGCTTGGTGAAATCCCTACGACAAACCGCTCCTTGTGGCGAATGGTTGTGTCGGGCTGGACGATCGCCATACTAGGTCGTGTGAAACGCTGCATGACGCACGCGGCCCGTGGAAGCCATACGAAACCGATGTCAGACCCCGATTGGGAAATCCCGCAGAAGCACCAGCCAGAGCCGGACGATTACGGCTACGACCTTGAGGCCGCGTTGCGCGCCGTGGTCAATCTGCGCGCCGCCGTGCCGGCCGATGCGTTCACCGCGGAAACACTGGGCACCGAGCGGATTGGCAGCGGCGTGGTGATCCAGGCGCCGGGTGCGCCGGATGGCCTGGTGCTGACGATTGGCTATTTGATCACCGAGGCCGAGACGGTCTGGCTTGTGGCCTCCAACGGCCGTGCCGTGCCGGGCCACGCGCTGTCCTACGACCAGGCGACCGGCTTCGGCCTCGTGCTGGCGCTGGGCAAGCTGGATGCGCCGGGGCTGGAACTGGGGGATTCCGACGTATTAAAACTGGGCGACAGCGTGGTGATGGCCGCCGGCGGCGGCAGGGCGCGGGCGATGGAGACCAAGGTGGTTGGCCGCCAGGAATTTGCGGGATATTGGGAATACGTGCTGGACGAGGCGATCTTCGTGGCCCCGGCCCATCCGTTCTGGAGCGGTGCAGCGCTGATCGGCCCCGATGGCAAGCTGGCCGGCACCGGCTCGCTGATCCTGCAGCAGGGTGACGGCAGCGGGCAGCGGGCCGACATGAACATGGTCGTGCCGATCAACCTGCTGCGCCCGATTCTGGACAAGATGCTGACCACCGGCACATCGGGCCTGCCGCCGCGGCCATGGCTGGGCCTGTTCGTCATGGAGAGCGAAAACGGCCTGGTGGTAGGCGGCATGGCCGATGGCGGTCCTGCCGATCGCGCCGGTATCCGCGCCGGCGACCGCATTCTGGGGTTCGGCGACGAGGAGATTACCGAGGTGGCCAGCCTGTGGCGCCACGTGTGGTCCGCCGGCAGCCCTGGCGTTCAGGTCCGCCTGCAGGTGGCACGCGACGATTCTACGCTTATGGTCCGCGTGACCACGTCGGACCGCACGAAGTTCCTGCGAACGCCTCTGATGCACTGAGCTAGTTTTGTCCGATCCAGCGAGTTGGGCGAAGATCGCTCAGCGCTGACGCCAGGGGAGCTTGTCCGCCTTCCATCCGGCCGTCACGCCCCGGTGTCCCGCGCCATCTGGATTTCCCTCGAAACCGTCGGCAACGTTGTAGCTATGCGGAAACCCCGCCGCGATTGCGGCCTGGGCGGCAGCCATCGAGCGGATGCCGCTGCGGCACAGGAAGTAGATTTTGTTGTCCGGCTTCAGCCCGGCCTGCTTCATCTGGTCGGTGAAGGCGGCGTTGACCTGCATCGACGGGAACAGCTGCCACGGGATCAGCGCCGGCGCCTTGTTGGCCTCGGACAGGTCGGCGATCCCTACGAAATTCCATTCGGCGTCGGTGCGGACATCGACCATCTGGGCCTGCGGGTCGGCGCGCAAAGCGTCCCAGACGGCGGAGGGGGCTACGTTGTCGACCATGTTCGTTCTCCCAATTACGGTCCCTTGCATCGCATGCACGCGGCCTTGGTTCAATCCGCCGGTGGCTGCAGCCGTGTGAGCTCTGCTGCAAAGCGGCTTGCTGCGACCTCCGGTGGCCAGGGGCGCCACGGTTCCTCGCCATAGATCGATGCCAGCACGTCGACCGGGCCGGGCGTGGCGCGGATGCCGAGCGTGTCGCGCACCTCGCGCGGGGTCCAGCCGGCGACATGGACGGCTTCGGCGGCCGCGGCGGCAATATCGGCCTGTTTGTGGGCCTTCTTGTCGGCGACGGTCCATGCGGGAAGGCGGTAGCGTTGGGCCACCACGGCGGCCAGCCGCATCTGTAGCTCGGCGAAGGCGGGGCCGAGAAATGGCTTCAGCGGCGAGATACAGTCGAAGTTGATCAGGCCCTCCTCGGCATCGTGCAGCAACTCGCGCAGCTGATATGAAGCCGGCAGCGGATGCGCGCGCCGCCGCCGCTCCAGCACCGCCAGCGAATGCTGGGCCACCGACAGCGGGGCGCCAGGCCATATCGAGTGGCCACCCCACCGAAACGTGCGCGACAGGCCGGTGGCGAGGTCGTCATCCGTCCAATCCAAGGGTGTGGGTGAAAGAAGATCCAGCCTGCACCCGCTCGGCAGCCGCACCCAGGCGCGTGTGGGTAAAAGCCCGGTGCTCACCGCAACCGCCGCACCGCAAGGGCCGCACCGATCGGGGCGAGCGCGAACAGCGCGAACAGCCATGACGCGGCATGGGACGGCGTTTGCGCAACATCGGCGACGTTGGTAACCATCCCGCCGAGCGCCGAGCCAAAGGCGTTGCCCACCATGATGACGGTGGTGATCGAGGCGCTGGCCAGGTCTCGCTCGTCCTCGGGTGCGTGGGCGAACACGGCGGCGCCCAGATGCGGCCAGCACAAACCGATGCCGGCGCCAATCGCGGCCAACCCGACACCCATGGCGGACAGTGCGGCCAGGCTGGTTCCATCCTGGACAGGCATCAGCACGAACAGGACGAGCAGTCCGGCCGCCATGGCCAGCGGCCCCACCTGCAGCATCACCGAACGCCGGTCGCTGGCAGCGCTGGTGATGGATGCCACCGACCAGCCGCCCGACATCAACGCGGAAAGGTAGCCCGCATGCAGCGGTGACATGCCGTGCAGCACCTGCAGGAAGTAAGGCACGAAGATCTCGCTGTTCACGCCGAGCAGAAGCAGAAGCATTGCCAGATAGACACCGCCCAGTTTCGTCGACGGATCGCAGGCCCCGCGCGGCAAGACCCGGGCAGGGCCGCGCGCCTCCAACCGTCGGAACACCAACAGGCCCGTGGCGGCGGCCGCAAGCCCCAACCCGTTCAGCCATGGGTTGGTCGCCATGCTGCCGGTGGACACCGACAGCGCACTGGCCGCCAGCAGGGCAAGACCGATTCGCGAGACCGGCATCGCGGGGCCGGAGGGGCGGGCCATGCCGCGCGGCAGATTGACCTCAACGAGAAGAAGCAGGAGGGGCGTCAGGCCGAGCAGGCTCCAGAACGCCGCACGCCATGCGTCGTATTGCGCGAAGATGCCGCCGATGGCGGGGCCGCCAAGCGTGGCGATGCCCCAGGCGACCGACACCACCGAGAAGGCGCGTGCCCACAGCGCCTGCGGGAACAGCAGGCGAACCATCGAGAACGAAAGCGCCGAAAGCACGCCCGCGCCCAGCCCCTGCACCAGCCGCCCCAGAAGCAGCACCGCCATCGACGGCGCCGCGGCACAGATCAGGCAGCCAAGCGCGAAACACCCCAGTGCCACGCGATAGGTCTGCCGCACGCCGATCCGCCGCATCAACTGCGCCGTATTGGCACCGCCCATCAGCGACGCCACCACATAAAGCGTGGTGCTCCACGCGAAATAGCGCAGACCGCCAATCTCATGCACCACGCTGGGCAGGATGGTGGTGACGATGAACACGTTCACGGCGTGCATGCTGATGCCGCCACCGATCACAGCGCAGCGACCGGCGTTGCCGCCGCGCAGCAGGTCGCCCCAACCTTGTGCCATCAATCCCCCCTCATCTTGCCGGCACACATGCCCGGCCTTATTCACGCAGGCAAGCGTTTGAGGAACGGGCAATGAACATCACCATTCTGGGCGGCGGCGGGTTCCTGGGCCGCAAGATTGCGGACCAACTCGCAGCCAGCGGCAAACTCAACGGCCGCGCTGTGACGTCGCTCACATTGTTCGATCTTCAACCCCCCCCACCGCTCAAGGCCGCCTTCCCCGTTCACTGCCTGGGCGGCGACGTGGCCGAGCTGCCACCAGCTGCCATCCCCGCCGGCACCGACGTGGTGTTTCACCTCGCGGCCGTGGTGAGTGCGGCGGCCGAAGCCGATTACGACCTGGGCCGGCGCGTCAACCTGCACGGCAACGACGCGGTGATCGATGCGTGTCGCAGGCTGTCGGCGCCGCCGCGCGTGGTCTTCACCAGTTCTGTGGCAAGCTTTTCCGGCGGGCAGCGGGCGATGCTGGCCGATGACGCGCGGCAGATGCCAACCAACTCATACGGTGCGCAAAAGGCGGCGGCCGAGATCATCCTGGCCGATGCCAGCCGGCGCGGCTTTCTCGATCTGGTCAGCATCCGCCTTCCCACCATCTGCATCCGTCCCGGCGCGCCCAACAAGGCGGCCAGCAGCTTCGTGTCGTCGATCGTACGGGAGCCGTTGCTGGGCCTTCCCACCACGCTGCCGGTGCCGGAGGATTTCGCGGTGTGGATCGCAAGCCCAGCGCATGCGGTGGCTTGGCTGCTGCACGCGGCAGCGATGGACACATCGCTTCTCGGCACCGATCGCGGCGTGAACCCGCCGGGGCTGAGTGTCACCACCGGGGCGATGCTCGATGCGATGGAGGCGGTGCGGCCCGGCACACGGGCGCTGGTGTCGGCACAGCCGGATGCGACGGTGGCGGCGATCATCGGAAGCTGGCCGGCTGCGTTCGCACCGGTGCGCGCGCCGCGGGTCGGATTCATGCCGCATGGTGATCTGCGCGGGCTGATCGAGGAATTCCTGGCGCATGATCTGGCGCCAACCAGGGCCATGCGGGGCCTTTGACACCCTCCCGCCGCGATGCTCGTCCGCCGACAGCTTCGGAACCTTGCGAAAAAGAAACATGATTTGTGCAAGAAAACGTCTTTGTTGACATGATGTTTACATGATTGGCGTCTAATCTGAAATCTGCACCGCAATCGCGGATGCGGTACAGAAAGGCCAACGCCGGTCTCCATGGCGCGATTTTTCGACACGGCCGGCAGTCGCCCGGCTGACCGAAGCGGTACTCGTCCCCGTCGAATGTTCGGGGAGTGGCTGTTGCACGTCCCGCACACATTGCGCGCCCTGGTTCGCGCGGATGAACTTTGGCTTGTCGTGCTGGCCGCCGTCGTGGGTATCGCCGGCGGTCTTACGGTGTTTGCCATGGGCGAGATCACCCAGCAGATGCACCACATGCTGTTCGGCCTGGAAGGACGCGGCCGCCTGTCCGAACAGGTGGAGATCCACGGCCTGCGCGCCATTGCCGTGCTGTGCGGCGGTGGGCTGGTGGTGGGCGCCTTCGGCTGGTGGGCGACGCGTCGGTGGCCACGCCGGGCGATTGACCCGATCGAGGCGAATGCGCTGCATGGCGGTCGCATGTCCCTCAATGACAGCCTGATCGTGGTGTTTCAGACCATGCTCTCCAACGGCTTCGGCTCATCTGTGGGGCTTGAGGCCGGATACACCCAGATCGGCTCGGCACTCGCCTCACGCCTGGGGCGGATGTTCCGGGTCCGGCGCAACGATCTGCGGCTGCTGGTGGGCTGCGGCGCCGCAGCGGCCATTGCTGCAGCATTCAACGCGCCTTTGACCGGCGCCTTCTACGCGTTCGAACTGGTCATCGGCACCTACTCGCTGGCCACGCTGGCCCCGGTGGTGGTGGCGTCACTCACCTCGGTCACCGTCATCCGGCTCATTTCGCTGGACCCGCTGGGCTTCGATATCCGCGCGCCATCGACGATCGAGGCGGTGAACTATCTGCCCATCCTGGCGCTGGCCCTGTGCTGCGCCCTGGGCGCCATCCTGCTGATGCGTGGCGTGACATTGACGGAGGAGCTTTTTCGCCGATCCCGCGTGCCGATCTGGGCCAGGCCCGCCATCGGCGGCATCGCCGTGGGTGGGCTTGCCATCATCAGCCCGCAGGTTCTCTCGTCCGGCCATGCCGCGTTGCAGATCGGCCTCGATGCGCCGTACAGCATGGGCATGATCGGCATGCTCATCGTGCTGAAGTCGCTGGCATCGGCGATCTCGCTGGGGTCCGGCTTTCGCGGCGGATTGTTCTTTGCCTCCCTTTTCATCGGCGCCATGGTCGGCAAGCTGTTCGCGGCCGTGCTTGTGTTGACCACCGCGATGCAGGCGGTGCCGGCGGTGGTGTGCGCCGTGGTCGGCATGTCCGCGCTCGCGGTGGGCGTGGTGGGCGGGCCACTGACAATGGCGTTCCTGGCGTTGGAAACCACCGGCAGCCTGCCGCTGACGGTGGCGGTCGTGGCGGCCTCGGTGCTGTCGGCAATCACGGTCCGGCGCACCTTCGGCTACTCCTTTGCCACTTGGCGCTTCCATCTGCGCGGTGAATCCATTCGTTCGGCGGTGGATATCGGCTGGATGCGCAATCTCACGGTCGGCCGAATGATGCGGCGAGAGGTGCGCACCGTCAGGGCCGACACCCCCCTGTCCAGCTTCCGGCGAGACTTTCCGCTGGGGGCCACAACCCAGGTTGTCGTGGTCGATGAGACCGATCGCTACAAAGGGCTCGCCTTGGTCAGCGAGGCCCACGCGGCGCCAGAAGACGGTGCGAAAAAGGTTGAGACCATTCTGCACGACAAAGGCATGGTGCTGCTGCCGCAAATGACGATCAAGGAAGCGGTGGCCCAGTTCGAGGCGGCCGAAAGCGACGCGCTCGCGGTGGTCGACACACGGGAGTCAGGCCGCGTCATTGGCCTGCTCACCGAGCAATATGCGCTGCGCCGCTATTCCGACGAGCTGGAACGCAGGCGCCGGGACCTATCCGGCGAGTGATGCCGCCCACGCATCCAAGGCATCCCGCGTAACCTGGTAATCCACGATGCGCCGATGCACGACGAACCCCACGCGCCGATTGATCGACAGCATCGGTGCGTTCGCCTCCGCATTCCCCGTGATCATCAGCGCCACCTCGGGATGATACTCGCGGATCTGGCGAAACATCGAAGCCTTCAGCGCCCGCGCCACACCTTTCCCGCGCCAGGCGGGATCGGTCGCGGTCAATTGCTGCCAAACCCGGTCCGGCCTTCGCGAGTCCCACCCCGTCTCGGTCAGACCCACCACACGCCCCGTGGGGTCCCGCAACACGAGCAAATGATGCGCGCCGCCCGTGCGGTCCATCATTTCATACCACTGCCGATAACCCGCCATCTCGAACCGAATCGGCGGATGATCCAGCCCGCCCAACGGCATATCCGCGATGAGCCGTGTGAAATCAGGGAGCAACGCCTCCAGCCGATCAAGCGGCACTCGCGGGGCATAGCTCTCCCAGGTCAGTCCCAACGTTGAAATACCATCTTCCCAGGTGCGCAAAATATCCCAGTCCAGTTGATCGAACCGCGCCCGGTTCTGCACGCTGCTGTGCTTGGCCACCGCGGCGGCCCGCAGCAAAAATGCATCGCCAGGCCCGCTGTGCGCCGAAAGGCTGAGGATCGTCTTGCCCATGTCGTGCATCATCTGCCGCGCATGCTCCAGCAGCGCCGTGCCAATCCGCCGCCGCCGCCAATCCTCCAGCACAGTTCCGCCCCCGCTCAGATAGGGCGCGTGATCCTCGGCATGCGCCGAGCCAGACCTGCGAAACCCAAAGTTGGCCGAGCCCACCACCAACGCGCCCGCGCGTGCCACGAGCCAGTGATCGTCCCAGTTCGGATTTTTCTCCTCCAGCGCATCCCGCTGCGCCTCTTCGTCACTGATAACAGGATCGTCCGGATTGACCTGCGCGGCGCGAGCCCGCCGAAAGGAATGCCATTCCTGCCATTGGGCATCACTGTTCTCGGCCGGGATAAAACGGCTGACCCCGATTGTGCTGTCCTGCATACCGTTCCCATCCATACTGTGTAAGTCTCACGCCACGGTCGCCGTGGGCACCCCTCGGCACTTGATAGTTCGATGGCCGCACCACCCGGCCCAAAAAAGAGGAAACGAACATGCGCGCAATCGCGGCAACCATGGCGATTCTGGCCGCGCTCACGGCACAGGCCCATGCCGAATGGCCCGGCGGCAACGTGAAACTCGGCGTGCTCACCGACCTTTCGGGCGTGTATTCCGACGCCACCGGCACCGGCGCCATCCTCGCCACCCGCATGGCCATGGAAGATTGCCTCGCCGCCGAATGCCGCGGCATGACGATCGATATCGTGTCAGCAGACCACCAGAACAAGCCGGACATCGCACTCTCCATCGCCCGCAACTGGATCGACAACCAAGGCGTGGACGCGTTGGTGGACATGTCCAACGCCGCCATTCAACTCGCCGTGCCCCCCTTCGTGCGCGAAAAGAACCGCGTCGCCATCTTCGCCGGCGGCACCGCCCGCCTGTCCGGCGACGCCTGCCAGCCCTCCCACATCGTCCAATGGATGTGGGACACCTACGTCCAGGTTGGCGGCGTCGCCCGCAGGCTCACCAAACCCGGCACCACATGGTATCTCGTCACCGCCGACTACGCCTTCGGCCACCAGTTCGAGGCCGATGCCAAGGCCATCGTCGAAGCCGCCGGCGGCCGAGTCCTGGGCTCCGCCCGCCACCCGTTCCCCAGCACCGATCTGTCCTCGTTCCTGCTCCAGGCCCAGAACTCCGGCGCCGATATCATCGCACTCGCCAACGCCGGCGCAGACACCATCAACGGCATCAAGCAGGCCGCCGAATTCGGCGTCGGCACCGGGCGCCAGAAACTCGTGGCCCTTTATATTTCCGTGCTCGACGTCAAGGGCCTGGGCCTCCCGGTCGCCGGCGGCACCGTGCTCACCGAAGGCTTCTACTGGGATCTGGATGCCGGCACCCGCGCCTTCTCCCAACGCTTCTTCGCCCGCCAGGGGGCCATGCCGTCGCAGATCCAGGCGGGCCTGTATTCCGCCGTGCGCCACTATCTGAAATCGGTCGCCACGGCCAAATCGAAGGAAGCAACCACCGCCATCCGCGAAATGCACACGCTCCCCATTTCCGATGAAATTGTCCGCAACGCCCAACTCCGCCCCGACGGCCGCATGGTCCACGACTACTACGTCTTCCAGGTCAAAAAACCCGCCGAATCCAAAGGCCCCTGGGACCTCTACACCCTGCTCGACACCATCCCCGGCCGCGACGCCTTCCGCCCCATGACCCCCGGCCTCTGCCCACGCCTCCTCCAATAAGGCTCAAAAAATGGCCCATCGCCTCATCGACCTGTCCGTGGCGCTGCGCGACGACATCGCCAGCGACCCGCCTGAAATGCTGCCCAAGATCGAATACTTCACCCATCAAATGACCAGCCCGCGCATCGCCGAATACTTCAACGTGGCGCTGGACCAACTGCCCGAAGGCCAATACGCCGCCATCGAGCGCTGCACCATCAGCAGCCACAACGGCACCCATGTGGACGCCCCCTATCACTATTTCTCCCGCATGGACGAAGCCATCACCCCCGGCGGCGTCCCCTCGATGCGCATCGACGAGGTGCCGCTGGAATGGCTCTACCAGCCCGGCGTGAAACTCGATTTCCGCCACCTCCCCGATGGCCACGTCGTCCAGCCCGGAGAAATCGAGGCCGAACTCCACCGCATCGGCCACGTCCTCAAGCCACTTGAAATCGTGGTGGTCAACACCGCCGCCGGCGCCCGCTACGGCCAGGAAGATTTCATCGACACCGGCTGCGGCTTCGGCCGAACCGCCACCTTGTGGCTCGCGGAACAAGGCATCCGCGTCGTCGGCACCGACGGCTGGAGCTGGGACGCCCCTTTCAGCCACACCCGAAGGCGCGTGGCGGAAACGGGAGATGCCAGCCTCATTTGGGAGGGCCACCGCGTCGGCCGAGACCGCGCCTACTGCCAGATCGAAAAGATGGCCAATCTCGACCAACTCCCCGCCGACGGTTTTCTCATTTCAGCCTTCCCCGTAAAACTCCACCGCGGCTCGGCCGGATGGACCAGGGCGGTCGCGATCCTGCCGGATTAGCAGGTCGCTAAAAACCGAATTACCTCTGGATTGCGCGCCACTGTCGTTGTCTCCCAGGCTGCGACTGCAAGCACCCAACAAACCAATTCACATAATTGCATAACCGGAACAATAGAGTCGCAAATCCTCGGCACGCCTCAAACCACTTTCCCAAATCCCTGCCGCCGTGCCGCCGCAAGCACGCCACGCGGCAACGGAATCCGTCCAAAATCCACCACGGCGCGCGGCGCCCGAACCCGTTTCCGCACCACCACAGCCTCATCCAGCGCAATCGGTGTGGCCAAATCCACCACCGCCCGAGGCTGCAAGATCGACGTCTCCACCGCCAGCATCCGGCACACCGGCCGCAAGATGCGCGCCGCCTGCGGCGATGCTGCCAGCAACGCCACCATCTCCTCCTGGCCCAACACCGTCCGAAGCTGCTCTCCGTACACCGCCGCCCGCCAGGCCGCCAACCGCAACAGCCAGCCAAACCGCACCGGCCAGATCCGCTCGCCCCGAACCCCGGCAGCGCCCGGCGCCCGCGCACCCACGCGAGCCTCGTTCCGCCAAAGACGCCCCGCTCGAAACCGCGCCACCAGGCGCTCCATCTTGCCAATCACCTCAAAAAGCCGCCGATACAGCAGCAGCGCCAGCACGGAATCCATCAGCCGCAAGCCGCACCATCCCCCCACCGCGCCACGCAGCGCGTGCAGCACGACCGAAAGACTCAAAGCCGGGTAAGGGGATGCCGAATTGTCCACCAACGAGTGAACACCATACGCAGTGGCTGAACGCAATAAGAATTATTACTTAAAGCAGCATCCAGCCCTGAGGATCTCATTCCGCACGCGTCTCGGCTTGGAGCTTGAGGAAGCAAGGCATTTGCCATCCTGTAACTTCATGTTTTATCGTGATGCTGCAATCATACGTCACCGAAGCGGCGTGCAAAACCAAAGTCGGTCCAAAAATGGCGGCAAAGCCTGCTGAACCGGGAAAATCAGCCGACCTTCCCCGCCGGGGGGGCCGAAAGACACATCCCTCGGCCAATGACGCGAACCAGCCCAACAAGCTGTTGATCGTCGGCATCGGCGCGTCGGCCGGCGGCCTTGAGGCCTTCAAAAGCTTTCTGGCCAATACCCCATCCAACACCGGCATGGCGTTCGTGCTCGTCCAGCACCTGTCCCCGGACCATAATTCGATGTTGACGGAGTTGCTCAGCAGGGTGACGGACATGGATGTCGTCGAAGCGGCGGACCGCATGGAAGTCATGCCGAACTGCGTCTTCGTCATTCCACCCAACGCCACCCTCACCATCCAGGGCGGCCACCTTAAGGTCACCCGCCCCGCACCCCCGCGCATCAGCAGGCGGCCCATCGACACCTTCTTCCAGTCCTTGGCCACGGATAAGGGCGAAAACGCGGTCGCCGTCATCCTGTCCGGCACCGGCAGCGACGGCGCGCTCGGCCTGGCCAGCGTCAAGGAGCATGGCGGCCTGACCCTGGCCCAGGCAGAGTTCGACCATCACGCCCTGCCGGGCATGCCCCAAAGTGCTGCCGCCACCGGCCAGGTGGACACCGTGCTCGCCGTCGAGGCGATCCCGGCCAGGCTCATCGCCTACAGCCAGCATCTGGCGGGTGTCGCCAACCTCAAGGACAGCGACGGATTTCGCCAGGATGCAGCCTCGCAGATGGAAACGATCATCGGCGCGCTCAGGGCCCGCAGCGGGCATGACTTCAGCGAATACAAGGAAAAGACCCTGCTGCGCCGCCTTCAGCGCCGGATGCAGGTGCTGCATGTCGAAACCCCCGGCGCCTACATCGAACGCTTCCGCGAGCAGCCGGAGGAGCTGGACGCCCTGTTTCGGGAGCTTCTGATCGGCGTCACAGAATTCTTCCGCGACCCCCTCGCGTGGGA
>JBBROR010000043.1:0-16306 GCA_038229175.1 Acetobacterales bacterium
CCTTAAACCACTCGGCCACCCATCCCTTGCTGGGAACGGCAAACTAGCGAAAGGCCTCGGCAGCGGCAATGAGCGATGTGCTCGCTCGCGGGGTGGCATTCCCCGGTCTGTCACGGCGGCCGCGTGTTTCTTGCACAAAAACGCAGCCACCTCATTCCGACTTCAAACGTGCTGCAACCGGGTGTATCCCGCGTCGTTGTCGGGTATAGCCATTGACAGGTATCGCGAGCCTGGGATTCCAATCGAATCGCTCGATCGCGTAGGTTTGACTTTGCCGATCCGCGCAGCGACCTGATGGGGTGCCGATGTTGTTCCGTATGCAATTTGTTCTGTTGGCGTCGGCCGCCTGCTTTGGTGGCGTTGTGGCGTTGGGAGGGTTGGCCGAGGCGCAGCCTGCACCGGCTGATAAGGCGTCGATCTTCTCGCTTCAGGGTGAGAACAGTTCGATCAGCAGCGCCAAGGTGACCGACCGCTTCTACACCAACGGCATCCATCTTGGATATCAGTCGGCCGAGGACGCCTATCCCAGCCTCGCCGGCATCGGCCGCACGCTTTGGGGCGAGGGTCACCAGCGGATTGCCATCGATATCAGCCAGCAAATCTACACGCCGTTCGACACTGCGTCGAAAAACCCGCCGCTGAATGATCGTCCTTATGCCGGTGTGCTGCTGGCCACCGTCTCGGCGGTGCAGGACAATGCCACCAGCCGCAGCACGATCGGGCTCAGCGTGGGCCTGGTGGGGCCTTCTGCCCTCGGTGAGGAGGTGCAGAACGGGTTTCACGACCTGATCGGCCAAAAGGGCAATAAAGGCTGGAAGACGCAGATCCATGACGAGCCGGTGTTCGCGTTCAACAGCGCGCGTGTGTGGCGGCTGCCGATGGGGTCGTTGGGAGGATTGCAGACCGACGCTCTCCCGGAACTGGCCGGCACGCTTGGCACGTTGAAGATCGGCGTCGAGGCCGGAGTGAATGTTCGGCTGGGCCAGGGGCTGGAGAATGATTTCGGTGCGCCGCGCATTCGGGCCGTCTCGGGCGGCGACGCGTTCAAACGCGGAACTGGATTTGGCTGGTATGTGTTCGCCGGCTTGGGTGGCCGCGCGGTGGCGCGCGATGTCACGTTGGACGGGAACACGTGGCGCGACAGTCGCAGCGTGAAGCTGAAGCCGTTCGTGGGCTCAGCCGATGCGGGGCTGGCGGTGCTCGCCTACGGGGCGCGGCTTTCCTATACGCACGTGATCGAGACGCAGGATTTCAAAAAGCAAAAAGGCGGCCTGCACCAGTTTGGGTCGCTGGCGCTTTCGGTCCGGTTTTAAGGAGCGTCTGCCGGTGTGCTTGGCCTACCATCGGCGATGGGATAATGGACTGCGTCCATCCTGCGCTATGTAATGGTGGACTGCGTCCATCCTATGCGATCTCTCTGGTCGTGGTGATCGCTTTGCTTGGGTGAGTGATCGTTTCTGCGAACGCGGTGGCGCGGGGCAGGATCTGGGTCAGGAAGACATCGGCGGCAGCCGCGGCGTTCAGCGATGCATCGGCGTGCGCTGCCACACGGGCACAAAGCCATCCGGCGGTGACGAAACCAATGAGTTGCAAAAAGGCGTGGGCGCCAGCCTCGGACTCGCGGGTGTCGGCCTGGCGCAGCCAAGCCGCGGCTTTTTCGGTGCGGGCGACGGACTCGACCAAGGCGGAAGGTAGATCCTGGGTGGCCCGCATGTCGGCGAGAAGGGCGGCCACGCCAGCGCCCTGATCGCGCTGCAGGCCCCGGCGCACAAGGGTAATGGCCTGGATGCCGTTGGTGCCTTCGTAGATCGGCAGGATGCGGGCATCGCGCAGATGCTGGGCGGCCCCGGTTTCTTCGACAAAACCCATGCCACCATGCACCTGAACGCCGAGCGAGGCTGCTTCCAGGCCGGCATCGGTACACCAAGCCTTTGCCACGGGGATCAGCAACTGGGCACGGGCTTCGTCGGCGCCCGCGGCGTACAGGGCAAGAAGGCGTCCGCCGAGCGCCAGAGCGCGCATCGTCCACAGCATGCGACGGACATCGGGATGATCGCCGATCGGGCCGCCACCCTGGGTGCGCACGCGGGCGAAATCAGCGGCACGGCGAAAGGCGCGTTCAGCCACGCCCACGCCCTGCATGGCAACGCCCAGGCGGGCCGCGTTCATCATGGCGAACATGCAGGGCAGGCCGCGATGGGCGGGGCCTACCAGTTCGCCGACAGCACCTTCGAATGCCATCACGCAGGTGGGGCTCGCGTGGATGCCCAATTTGTGTTCCAGCGACACGCATTCGACGCCGTTGCGGCTGCCGTCGGCGTTGAATTTAGGCACTGCGAACAGCGAAATTCCGGCACTTCCGGCCGGTGCGTCGGGCAGGCGGGCCAGCACCATGTGCAGGATGTTGGAGGCGAGTTCGTGGTCGCCCCAGGTGATGTAGATCTTGGTGCCCGTGATGGCATAGTGCCCGCCCTCGGTCGGCACGGCGCGGGTGCGCACGCCCGACAGGTCAGAGCCGGATTGCGGTTCGGTGAGGCACATCGTGCCGGTCCAGGAACCTTCGATCATCGGCGCCAGGAAGCGCTTCTGCTGGTCGGGTGTGCCGTGGGTGGCGACGAGTGCGATCGCGTCCTGGGTCAGCATGGGGCACAGGCCGAATGCCATGTTGGCCGACGACACCGGCTCGAACGCCGCCAGCGCCAGCACGTGGGACAGGCCTTGGCCGCCATGGTCCGGGTCTGCGGCAATGCCGATCCAGCCACCTTCGGCATAAGACCGAAACGCTTCGCAGAAGCCTGGCGGCGAGACGACCTTTCCGTTCTCAAGTCGCGAGCCGTGACGATCGCCGGGCCAATCCAGCGGCGCCAGCACGCCCTCGGCGGTGCGGGTGGCCTCCTCCAGCACCGCGAGCGTGTCTTCGGCCGGCATGGCGTCAAAGCCGAGGATCTCGTGCAGCAGCCAGGTGGTTTCGGCGGGCGGGGCAGATATGGTCATGGTCAGTCTCCCAATCGCCCGCGTTCTACGCCTGTCGCGGCTTTCTTGAAACCGCCTCGGTGGTGGCGAGGCGGATTCCCAGGGCAACCGGCACGATGCCGAGCAGGTCGAGCGGGTGCAGCGGCTCGCCCAGCGCGGCCCAGCTCATCAGAAGGCCCAACGGCGGCATCAGGAAGTGCAGCGACGATGCGGCCGATGCCGTGCCCCTGCGGAGCAGAAAGAACCACAGCAGGAAAGCGCCGATCGAAATGACGAAGATGAACCACAGCATGGTGCCCCACAGCAGCGGGCCGGGCACGAACTCGGATATCCGCTCGCCGAGCAGGCTTCCCCCCAGCAACAGCGCCAGTCCAGCGCCGACCTGTTGGACACCCACGGCCACGAAAAGATCCACCTTCGGCGCGATCTTCTTGTAGAGCAGCGTGCCCAGCGTCATCGCCACCATGCCAATGGCGATGAGCATGATTCCCATGGGGTCCTCGCCGGTCACGACCACGCGGTTGCGCACCACGAAGGCGACGCCGAGAAAGCCGAGAGCAAGGCCAGCCAGCTTGCGCCAGGTCATGCGCTCGCCCAGCAGAGGCACCGCCAGCACGACCACCAGCACCGGGTTCAACGACGCGACAATGGTGGCCAATCCACCGGACACCGTGCGCATGCCCATCCAGGCCAGGCCTTGGTAGCCGGCCTGGTTGATCACGCCCAGCGCCATAAGGGCCAGCCACGGCACCGGCGATCCGGCCACGCGGCGCAGGCGCCCGGTGGTGGCGGCGAAAGCCAGCAGCAGGATCGCCGCGATGCTGAAGCGGATGCCGAGGTAGAGCAGGGGTGGCCCTACGGAGATCGCCAGCTTGGCGGCGGGGAAGGCCGAGCTCCAGGTCAGGCAGAACAGCAGGACCAGCAGCAGATAGACCTTGCGGGTCACGCCTCTGGAAGCAGCAAGGCTGCCACGGCCTGGGCCGCAATCCCCTCCATGCGCCCGGTGAAGCCCAGCCGCTCGGACGTGGTGGCCTTCACCGACACGCGGCTTTCGCCGATGCCCATTATGGCGGCCAGCCGGGCGATCATGGCGGGTGCGTGGGGGGTGATCTTGGGGCGTTCGCAGATCAGCGTGACGTCCACATTGGTGATGCGTCCGCCGCGGGCCGTAACTCGCCCGGCGGCGTGGGCCAGAAATCTGGCTGAATCGGCGTCTTTCCATTCGTTTTCACTGGGTGGGAAATGCCGTCCTATATCGCCCTCGGCCAGTGCGCCGTAGATGGCGTCGCACAACGCATGGATGCCGACATCGGCGTCGGAATGGCCAGACAGGCCGCGTTCGTGCGGCACCTCGATGCCACAGAGAATGAGTTTTCGGTCAGGCACAAGAACATGGACGTCATACCCGGTGCCGACGCGAGGTTCCATCATGGGCGAGACGATCCTTTCCAGACGCTGCATGTCAGCGGGATAGGTGAGCTTGATGTTGTCTTCGTGGCCGGCGACCAGGGCGACCGCGAAGCCTGCGGCTTCGAGTATGGAGGCGTCGTCGGTGGCGCCCACGGGGGCCGAGCGATGCAGGTCCAGCAGCAGCGCGTAGGCGAAGGCCTGCGGGGTCTGCGCGCGATAAAGGCCTTCGCGCGAGACGGTGCCAGCACTTGTACTAGAAATGCTGCCGGTGGCTCCGCGCTTGAGCGTGTCGGCCACGGGAACCGCCGGGATGGCGCCGGGATGGGCGTCCAGCGCCGCGATCAGTGCTGCGATGGTGCCGGGTGGGATGACAGGACGGGCCGCGTCATGAACCAGCACGATATCGGGGGCGTGCACTGACAGCGCCTCCAGCCCTGCACGAACAGAGTCCTGGCGGGTTGCGCCACCGGCTACGGTGGGCAGGTGATCAAGGCCATGAAGGGCGGCGTCGATCGTCTCGGCGTCGCCGATTGGTTGGAGAATGAGCCCGGCCTCAAGCAGTGCCTCGGCGGCATGGCGGATCACCAGCTTTCCCGCCAGCGGCAGGAATTGTTTGGCGGTCGGTGCGCCGAAGCGGCTGCCGGTGCCGGCACCGACCAGCAGGGCGGCAATGCGGGTTTTTTGCGTCATGGTGCCGCAACCTGTCCGCGCGTGGCCGCGGCGTCAATCGCCACCAGGGGTCTGGCGCATGCATGGCGCGCGCGCATTGCGTGGAACGGTGCGTTTCACTAGTTTGCCCAAATGATGGGCAATTCCACTTTCACGCATCTCAAACTCGCGCCAATCACGCTGGATCGCGTCGTGATCGACACGCCAGTGATCCTGGCGCCGATGTCGGGGGTCACTGATCTGCCGTTTCGGCGTTTGGCCCGTGAACTTGGCGCATCGCTGGTCGTGTCTGAGATGATCGCATCGTGGGCGATGGTGCACGAGAACAAGGCCACGTTGCGGATGGCCACGCTGGATGGCTCACCGTCATCCATCCAGTTGGCCGGCTGCGACCCGCTGGCCATGGCCGAGGCAGCACGGATCGCCGTGGGTCGCGGTGCGGATCTCATCGATATCAACTTCGGCTGCCCCGTGAAGAAGGTGGCCGTGGGGATGATGGCCGGCAGCGCGCTGATGCGCGACGAGGCAGGGGCTGCGCGAATTCTGGAAGCGGTGGTGGCGGCCGTGTCGGTGCCGGTCACGTTGAAGATGCGCATGGGTTGGGACCATGCCAGCCTCAACGCGCCCAACCTCGCGCGCATCGCCGAGCAATCCGGCATCCGCATGCTGACGATACACGGCCGTACCCGACAGATGTTCTACACCGGTGTGGCGGACTGGGACTTCATTCGCCACGTGAAAGAGGCAGTGGCGATCCCGGTGATTGCCAACGGCGACATCGTGAGCGAGGACGATGCCGTGCTGGCCTTGCAGCGTTCTGGCGCCGATGGCGTGATGATCGGGCGCGGTGCCTATGGCAGGCCCTGGGCGCCGGCGCATATCGGCCATTTCCTGCGTACCGGCGATCGGCTGGCCGAGCCGGGCCTGGCGGCCCAGAAATCCATCCTGCTGCGGCATTACGACGCCATGCTCACACATTTCGGTGCCGAGCCGGGGATGCGTCTGGCCCGCAAGCATCTGGCCTGGTATTCGCGCGGCCTCTACGGCTCGGCCGATTTCCGCACCACTGCGATGCGGACCAACACAATTCCAGAGGTGCTGGCGCTGATCGACCGTTTCTATGACCCATTGATCGAGCGCGGTGCCGAACGCGCCGACACCCGCGCCTTCGTGCTGGCGCAGGCGGCATGACCGACCCGGTGCGCAGCATGTTCGCCGTCGTGACGCGACGCAGCATATCCCCCAATGCCCAGGTGCAGCGTGGCCCCGACCCGGTGGCGCTGCTGTCGGCCATTCCGGTGCCGATCGTGGTGCTGACGGGCGACAATATGTTCCGTTTCGCCAATCAGGCCGCCGAGCAGTTTCTGGGATTGTCCACCTCGCAGTTGGGAGGGATGCGGCTGTCGGACCTGTTGTCTGACGATCACCCGATCTTCGCGCTGCTGGCACAGGTCCGCCTGGCCGAGGTCAGCATCGCCGACCATGACATGTCGTTCGAAAGCCCGCGCCTGCGCAAGGCGGGCATCACGGTGCAGGCTTCGCCCTTCCCGGAAGAGCCGGGCGCCGTGGTGCTGGTGCTGCAGGATGCCTCGGCCGCCCGGGCGCTGGACCGGCAGCTGACGTTCCGCTCGGCGGCCCGCTCTGTGACGGGAATGGCGGCGATCCTGGCGCATGAGGTGAAGAACCCGCTGTCCGGCATCCGCGGTGCGGCGCAGTTGCTGGAGGCCAGCGTCGGCGAGGCGGACCGCGAGCTGACCGTGCTGATCCGCGAGGAAGCCGACCGCATCCGCGATCTCGTGGACCGCATGGAGGTATTCGGCGAGAAGCCGATCGAGCGCGGCGCTGTGAATATCCATCGGGTGCTGGAGCGGGTGCGCCGGCTGGCACAGTCCGGCTTTGCCGCCCACATCAACTTCCGCGAGGTCTATGACCCCAGCCTGCCCTCGGTGCTGGGCAACCGGGACCAGTTGGTGCAGGTGATCCTCAACCTGGTGAAGAACGCGGCCGAATCGATTACATCGGCGGAGACCGCCACGCATGGCGAGATCGTGCTCAGCACCTCCTATCAGCACGGCATGCGGCTGGCGGTGCTGGGTTCGGATCACCGCATGAAGCTGCCTTTGCTGGTGTGCGTGCGCGACAACGGGCCAGGCATTCCGGACGACATCATGCCCAACCTGTTCGATGCCTTCGTGTCGTCCAAGCCGTCCGGCAGCGGGCTTGGCTTGGCGCTGGTGGCCAAGATCATCGCTGACCATGGCGGGCTGATCGAGGTGGACAGCCGCCCGGGACGCACCGAGTTTCGTCTGCATCTGCCCATTCTGCCGGATGACCCGCAAGACACGCCCTGACGCCTCACGCCCACGCCGCGTCGTATTTTTCGAACGCCAGCCGTACCGCCCGAACAGGGCCTGATCCAGGGATATCATGACCCCTCCCACCGTTCTCATCGCCGATGACGACCGTTCCATCCGCACGGTTCTGACGCAGGCGCTTGGCCGCGCCGGCTACCAGGTTCGCAGCACGTCCAATGCCGCCACGCTGTGGCGCTGGGTGGAGGACGGTGAGGGCGATGTGGTGATCACCGATGTGGTGATGCCGGATGAGAACGGCCTGGATCTGGTCCCGCGCATCAAGCGCATCCGGCCGGACCTGCGGGTTATCGTGATGTCTGCGCAGTCCACCTTGATGACGGCCGTGAAGGCCACCCAGCGCGGCGCGTTCGAATATCTGCCCAAGCCGTTCGACCTGAAGGAGCTTTTGTCCGTCGTCAGCCGCGCGTTGGCCGCCCCGGCGCCGGAAATGCCGACCTTGCCGCCTGTGGAGAAAGACGAGCGGCTGCCGCTGATCGGGCGCGGGCCTGCGATGCAGGAGATCTACCGCACCATCGCAAGGCTGACCACCGCCGACCTTACGGTGATGATCAACGGCGAAAGCGGCACCGGCAAGGAACTGGTGGCGCGCGCGCTGCACGATTACGGACGGCGTCGCGGCGGGCCGTTCGTGGCCATCAACATGGCCGCCATCCCGCGCGAGTTGATCGAAAGCGAATTGTTTGGCCATGAGCGCGGCGCGTTCACCGGGGCCACCAACCGCAACCAGGGCCGTTTTGAGCAGGCCGGCGGTGGAACGCTTTTCCTGGACGAGATCGGCGACATGCCACCGGAGGCGCAGACGCGCCTGCTGCGCGTGCTGCAGGAGGGCGAGTTCACGACCGTTGGCGGTCGCGCGCCCATCCGCGCCAATGTGCGCATCATCGCCGCCACCCACCGCGATCTCAGGGCCGCCATCCGCCAGGGTGCGTTTCGCGAGGATCTGTTCTATCGGCTGTGCGTGGTGCCGATACGCCTGCCGCCCTTGCGCGAGCGTACCGAGGACATTGCCGATCTGGCGCGCCATTTCCTCGACCGCGCGCGGGCCGACGGCCTGCCGTCCAAGACACTCGACAATTCCGCCATCGACGCGCTGCGTTCGTATCGCTGGCCCGGCAACGTGCGCGAGCTTGAAAACGTCATGCGGCGTTTGGCGGCCTTGTGCCCCGACGAGGTGATCACCGCCCAGACAATCCGCCCGGAACTTCAAGAGGGTGAACCGCAAGATGCTTTTGCCGGTGCTGGCGGCCCTGGTGCCTCAACGGGTTCGCAGATCGCCGGAAACGAGCCGCTGTCGCGGGCCGTCGAGCGGCATATCAGGCAGTTCCTGGCAGCACATCGTGATGGCGATGGCCCGTCCGACATCTATGAACAGGTGCTGGCCGAGGTGGAGCGGCCGCTGATTCAGATGACCTTGGCGGCCACGCGCGGCAACCAGATCAAGGCTGCCTCGATGTTGGGGCTCAATCGCAATACCTTGCGCAAGAAGATCAGGGATCTCGACATTCCGGTGATCCGGGGGATCGCCTGAATACGCCGGAGCGTGCGCAGGCGCCGCGTTTGCCCCAGGGGATGGCGCCTCTGGGAATGAGCGCTGCCGACAACCCGCCGCTCGATGCCGGCCACGCCGCCCCGCGCGGCCTGGGCGAGCTGCTGTTGGGGCGTGTGTTCACGCTCATCCTGGCGGTGGTGGCATTGGCGATGGGCGTTGCGACCTTTGTGGTTCTGTCCGGTGGGCTTCGGCTGGGGCCGCGCAGCGACGGGGTGGCATACGGGTTGGTCATCGCCAATCTGGTGGTGCTGCTGCCGCTGGGGCTTGTGCTGGGCGTAAGGCTGGTACGTGTCTGGGTGGAGCGTCGCCGTGGTTCTGCCGGGTCACGCCTGCACGTGCGTCTGGTGGTTCTGTTCGGCGTGGTTGCCGTCACGCCCGCCATCGTGGTGGCGGTGTTCGCGACGTTCTTCTTCAACCTTGGCATCCAAAGTTGGTTCAACGACCGTGTCCGTACTGCACTGCATGAAAGCCTGCAGGCCAGCCGGGGCTACCTGGAGGAGCACCGCAACCATATCCGTGCCGATGCCGTTGGAATGTCCAATGACCTCCTTCATGCCATGGACGCGCAACGCAACGATCCCAACGCATTTGGGCAGGTTCTTTACGATCAGACAGTGCTGCGCGGCCTGGCCGAAGCGGTGATCTACGAGCCCACCACCAGCCAGGTGATCGCGTCCACCGGCGCCATGGGCGGCTTTGGTGCCGATCCGCCACCGCCGTGGGCGCTGGGCCTGGCGGAAGGTGGCGATGTGGCGGTGTTCGGCGAGGAAACCAAACGCGTCCGCGCGCTGGTGCGGATGGACACCAAGCCGCCGCTGATGCTGCTCATCAGTCGGCCTGTAGACGTGCAGATCCTGGAGCATATGGGCCGCACCGAGGAATCGGTGGCGGAATACGACCGTCTGGATGAGAACCGCACTGGGCTGCAGATCACCTTCGTGCTGATCTTCGCCGTGGTGGCACTGCTCGTGCTTTCGGCGGCGGTGCTGATTGGGTTGCTGCTGGCCAATCAGATCGCGCGTCCCATCGGGCGGCTGATCTTTGCTGCCGAAAGGGTGCGCGCCGGCGATCTTTCCACCCGCGTGCCGGAATCGGCGTCCGACGACGAGGTGGCCGATCTCAGTCGCGCCTTCAACCGCATGACAGGCCAGCTTTCTGCCCAGCGCGGCGAGCTGATGGACGCTTACGGCCAGATAGACCAGCGCCGCCGCTTCACCGAGGCTGTGCTGTCGGGCGTCTCGGCGGGTGTGATAGGGCTGGACCGCCAGGGCGCCATCGAATTGCCGAACCGGGCCGCGTCGGCGTTGCTCGGGCTGGATCTGTTGGCCGCAGTGGGGCGTCCGCTCGTGTCGTTGGTCCCGGAATTCGGCCCGCTGATCGCCTCGGCATTGGCGGCCCCCCACACGGCGCACACGGCGGAGCTGGAGATCGGATCGGCCAGCGCCCGCCGGACGCTGCTGGTACGCATCGGTGCCGACCGGCCAGAGCATGATCATCCGCCCGACGGCGATGAGTATAATTTGGAAACCCGTGGGTTCGTTGCCACCTTCGACGACATCACCCAGTTGCAGGCCGCGCAGCGCAAGGCCGCCTGGGCCGATGTGGCGCGCCGCATCGCGCATGAGATCAAGAACCCGCTGACTCCCATCCAGCTGTCCGCCGAACGCCTGAAGCGCCGCTTCGCCCGGGAAATCACCTCCGATCCTGAGACCTTCATCCAATGCGCGGACACCATCGTGCGGTCGGTTGGAGATATCGGCCGGATGGTGGACGAGTTCTCCGCTTTCGCGCGCATGCCGCTGCCGGTGATCAAGCCATCCGACCTGTCGCGCGTGGTGCGCGAGGCGATGGTGCTGCAGCGCCAGGCGCATCCGGAGATCGAATGGCATGTCGATCTGCCGGATCAAGGCCCGATCGTGTCCTGCGACAGCCGGCAGATCGGCCAGGCCCTGACCAATCTGTTGCAGAATGCCGCCGATGCCGTGGCGATGCGCCAGGAGCCGGCAACGCCTGGGCGGATTTCGGTCGATATCGCACTGGACGCCACCGAAATCTGCATCCGTGTGGGGGATAACGGAATTGGCCTGCCCCAGGAAGACCGCGGCCGGCTGGCCGAACCGTATGTGACGCACAAGTCGAAGGGCACTGGCCTGGGGCTGGCGATCGTTAAGAAGATCATGGAGGACCATGGCGGGCGCATTGTGCTGGAAGACAATCCGGACGGCAGCGGCGCGATCGTCATGCTGTGTCTTCCCGCCGCGCCGTCCATGCCCACAAGGACGTTCTTGCCGTCCGGTGCCGCCTCCGTGGTGAGCCACGAACAAGGGAGCGATACATGATCGCTTCGGGAGAGATCGATGGCCTATGAGATCCTGATCGTCGATGACGAACCCGATATCCGCATGCTTGTGGACGGTATTTTGCGTGACGAAGGCTATGAAACCCGGCAGGCCGGCAATTCCGACACCGCCATCGCCGCCTTTCGGGCACGGCGGCCTTCGCTGGTCATTCTCGACGTGTGGCTGCAGGGCAGCAAACTGGATGGTCTCGGCATCCTGCAGGCGTTGCAGGCGGAGGAGCCGGTGGTGCCGGTTGTGATGATCTCGGGTCATGGGAACATCGAAACCGCGGTGACCGCCATCCAGCATGGCGCCTACGACTTCATCGAAAAGCCGTTCCAGTCCGATCGGCTGCTGCTGATCATCCGCCGTGCTCTCGAAGCGTCCAACCTGGCGCGCGAGAATGCCGAGTTGCGGCTGCGGGCCGGGCCAGAGACGCAGCTGACCGGCGACAGCGGCGCCATCACCGGGTTGCGCCAGGGCGTGGAGAAGGTGGCGCCAACAGGGTCACGCGTGCTGATCTCCGGCCCGGCCGGCGCGGGCAAGGAGGTTGTGGCCCGCATGATCCACGCCCGCTCGCGCCGTGCCGAGGGGCCATTCGTATCGCTCAATTGCGCGATCCTCAATCCGTCTCGCTTCGAGGAGGAGCTGTTCGGCATCGAGGCCGGCACCGACAGCGTCACCCAGCCGCGGCGCGCCGGGGTGCTGGAACGCGCGCATGGCGGCACGCTGCTGCTCGACGAGGTCAGCGACATGCCGCTTGAAACCCAGGGCAAGATCGTGCGTGCGCTGCAGGACCAGACCTTCGAGCGGCTGGGTGGCTCGGCCCGGGTGAAGGTGGATGTGCGGGTGATCGCCACGTCCAACCGCGACCTGCAGGCCGAGATCGCGGCCGGGCGTTTCCGCGAGGATCTGTATTATCGTCTCGCCGTGGTGCCGCTGCGTGTGCCGTCGTTGCGCGAACGACGTGAAGACGTGCCGGGCCTGGCGCGCCAGTTCCTGCTGCGCTCGGCCGAGTTGGCCGGGCAGCCGGCGCGGGAGCTGTCGGCCGATGCAGTGGCAGCACTTCAGGCCTATGACTGGCCCGGCAATGTGCGTCAGCTCCGCAACCTCGTGGATTGGCTGTTGATCATGGCGCCGGGCGGCCCCACCGATGCGATCCGCGCCGAGATGCTGCCGCCGGAGATTGGCTCGGCCGCGCCGGCGCTGTTCAATGCGGACCCCTCGGCTGACGTGATGGCGTTGCCGCTGCGCGAAGCAAGGGACCTGTTCGAGACGCAGTACCTGCATGCCCAGCTGCTGCGGTTCGGCGGCAATATCAGTCGCACCGCGGGCTTTGTCGGCATGGAACGCTCGGCGCTGCATCGCAAGCTGAAGCAGCTCGGGCTCAATTCGGAAGACCGCGCGGCGATTTAACGCGCATGCCGCTTTCCAGCCAGATCCGCCGTTCGGCCCCCGATCTGGCGCGCCTTCCGATCGCGTTCGATATCCGCGCCATCAGTCTGATGGAGGGCGCGCGCGCGGCGCTGTCCGTCGCGGCCATCATGGTGGCGAGCACGGTGCTGCATGTTCCCGGGCTGGGCGAGGCGGCGCTGGCGGCGCTGTTCACCGCCTTATGCGATATCGGTGGCCCGTTGCGTCGCAGGCTGCCGGCACTGCTGTGCTTCGCCGGGATCGGCGCACTGGTCATCACATTGGGCGGGCTTCTGCGCGGGCTCGGCCCGGTCGCCGCCTTTCCGTTCGGAGTGCTCGTGATCTTCGCTGCCTCGTTCGTGCGGATCTACGGGCCCCAGGCGCAGCAGGTCGGCATGTTCCTGTCCGTTATCGCGGTGCTGTCGCTCGATCATGGTTTCACCAAACCGGGCGACGCGCTTCTGCTCGGGGGGATGTTCGCCGCCGGCGGTGCCTGGGCCACGGTGCTGACGATGCTGCTATGGCGCATCCGGCCGTTCCAGCCCGTGCGCCGCGCGCTGGCCAGTGTATTCGAGGCGCTGGCCGCCCAGGCGAAGGATCTTCAACTTCTGCTCGGCCAGCCCGACATCGATGCCGACGCCTGGGAGCTTCACGCCCGCGCCTATCGCCGCACCGTGCGCACCACGATCGAGGACGCCCGCACCACGATTCTGGACACGATGCGCGGGAGAGGCCCCATGACCAGCCGCGCCAGCCAAAGCCTATTGCGGGTCGAGACGGCGGACCAGCTGTTCGGCGCGATGATCGCGCTGAGCGACCTGCTGGAGACCGCAACCCCCGCAGAGCGCGCTGCCGCCGCCCATATGGTCCGACGCCTGCGCCCGCTGTTCGCGGTGTTCGGCTACGAGATGCTGGCCGACAGCACCGACGCGCATGGCCAGATTGGCCGCTCCATCGCGTCGATGGCACGCGATGTCGAGGTCATGCCCGAGGGCAACCGGCTGCGCACGCTTGTAGGTGTCATCGCCTCGCGGCTCCAAGTGCTGCTGGTGGTGTCCGCTCCGGCCCAGCCCCGCATCGATGTGCGAGAGGATGCGGGGGTGCCGCAGCTCTGGCAGGCCTTCGCAACACCGCTACGGGCTAATCTGAGCTGGCGATCCTCGTCGTTCCGCCATGCCGTCAGGGCAACCGTGACAGCGTCGCCGGCCCTGGCCTACAGCCTGCTGCATGGCGGCCCGTTCGACCATTGGCTGACCATCACCATCCTGGTGACGATGCAGCCGTTCTTCGGCAACACCTTCATGCGAGCCGCCGAACGCGTCGCCGGGACCACATTGGGCGGGTTCGTCGCGGCATTGCTGGGTTTGGTCGTCACCACCCCGCTGGGCAATGCGGTGACGATGTTTCCGTTGGCGCTGGTGGCGTTCACCCTGCGCCGCGTTAATTTCGGCCTGTTCGTCTCGGCGTTGACACCAATGATCGTGCTGCTGGTGGAACTCGGACTGCCCGGCGCCGCCGACTGGACCATCGCTGCCACCCGCGTGGCGTTGACGGTGGGCGGCGGGCTGATCGCCGTGGCGGGCTGCTATCTGCTATGGCCCGACTGGCAGCCGAACCGGCTGACCGATGAGATCCGCGCCGCTATCCAGGCCCATGGTGCCTACGCAGATGCCGAGATCGGCTTCATACTGCGGCAGACGCCGAACGCCGCGTTGGAACAGGCGCGCCGTGCGGCGGGGCTTGCGTCCAACAATGTGGAAGCCTCGGTCGCCCGCGCACTGCTGGAGCCGCGTGGCCCGCAGAACGACAGGTTGGAGGCCGCAATGGTCATCGACGCAGCGCTTCGACGCTTTGCCGGACGGCTGACGGCGATGCAGTACGATCCCGAGCAGCCCGGTGCGCTGGCGGCGGGCGCTTGGGCGCAGTGGCGCGGCTGGATCGCCGCCTCGATGGCCCATCTCAGCGCCGGCCGCACCAGGCTCGACCCCCACCCGCCCTTGGTGGAAGGCCCGCATACGGCGGCCTTGGGTCGTATTGCCCGGCAGGTCGAGCTGATCGCCGGGACAATCGCGCGGGTGGCCGGTTAAGGAGGCAAGGTAAGTTTCGTGGCCCTTGGGCAACGGTTGATTCGGTCCGCCCAAGGGACAATCGAATTCTTGGTGTCAGCGATTGGCAATGCGGGACTGCCACAGGCACAGCAGCGGCGTCACGACCAGTTCCATCACGATTGCCACCGCCATCGGGCCAGGTGGTGCGCCGTGCAGGATGATCCCGAGCGCGCGCGCCAGACCGCCCAGGAACACGATCAGCGTCAGAACCTTGAACAGCTGCCCGATCTGTTCTATGCGCGGAATGTTCCACCAGAACACCAGCCCGATCCCCAGCAACAGGCCCGAAAGGTAGCGCACGTGGCTGTCGAGCGACGCCGAACCGCTGTCATCCGTCATGCCCGGCCCCAGCAGGACGCCTGCGGCACCGGCGAACACCGGCACGCAGCCGAACACCGCAACGGCAACCTGCAGGCCGCGGCGGCCGGTCAAACTACACCGCCTTGGTGAAGAGCGGCAATTTCCTCTACATTGTAGCCCAGTTCGGCCAGAATGATGTCGGTGTGCTCGCCCAATTCCGGGATCGGATCCATGCGGTCGCCGCCGGTGGGTGCCAGCAGGGCGGGCAGGGGACCTGCGGGCGAGCCCACGTTGCGCCAGCGATCACGTGCGGCAAGCTGCGGGTGTGCCCATAGCTCGGCCATGTCGCGGACCCGTGCATTGGCGATGCCGGCGGCTTCCAGACGTGCCACCACAGCGTCGGCGTCAAGGCCGGCAAAGGCGGCGTGGATGATCTCGGTCAGGGGCATGCGATTGGCCACGCGCTTCGCATTGGCGTCAAATCTTGGATCGGTGGCGAGGCTGGTGAAGTCGAGAACCTTTTCACAGAAGATCGCCCATTCGCGCTCGTTCTGCAGCCCGAACATGACCGAGCGGCCGTCTGCGGCTTTGAAGGGCCCATATGGAAAAATAGTGGCGTGGGCGGCCCCTGCGCGCGGCGGGGGGGCAGCGCCGTCCATGGCATAGTACATCGGAAAGCTCATCCATTCCGCCATCGCTTCCAGCATGGAGATATCAAGATGGCAGCCCAGCCCGGAGTCTCGGCGGGCATAGAGGGCCGACAGAATGCCGGCAAAGGCATACATGCCGGCGGCGATGTCGGCGATGGAGATGCCAGCCTTAACCCCTTCTTCCGGCGTGCCGGTCACCGACAGGAAACCCGCCTCGCTCTGGATCAGCAGGTCGTAGGCCTTGCGGTCGCGGTAGGGGCCGGAACTGCCGTAGCCGGAGATGTCGCATAGAATGAGGCCGGGATGTGCGGGGCGCAGTGCCTCCTCGGACAAGCCGAGCCTTGCGGTGGCACCGGGCGCCAGGTTCTGCACCACGATATCGGCCTTGGACACCAAAGCGGCGAGGATCGCCTTGGCCTCTGGCTTCTTGACATCGAGTGAAAGACTTTCCTTCGAGCGGTTGGTCCAAACGAAATGCGACGACAGGCCGCGGGCGCGGTTGTCATAGGCGCGGGCGAAA
>JBBROR010000044.1:0-16235 GCA_038229175.1 Acetobacterales bacterium
CCCGAGCTGGAGCAGGGCGCGATCTGGTATGGCGACTTCACTGAAATGCTGCCCCGCTGCGACTTTCTGTCGTTGCATGCGCCATCCGGCCCGGAGACGATGGGCATCATCAACACCGACACGCTGGCGCGGCTGCCCAGGGGCGCCATTCTCGTCAACGCCGCGCGCGGCGCGCTGGTGGACGAAGACGCGCTGATCGAGTCGCTGATGTCGGGCCATCTGGCTGCTGCCGGGCTCGATGTGTTCCACAATGAGCCGAATTACGACACGCGTTTCGCCGCGCTGAAGAACGTGTTCCTGACGCCGCACATGGGCTCGGCCACCCACGAGACGCGTAAAGCGATGGGCGACCGCGCCATCGACAACATTCTGGCCATCCTGTCGGGCAAGCCGGCCATCGATCCGCTCTGGAGCTGACATCGTGACCAAACCGAAGCTGTTGATCACGCGTCGGCTTCCGGACGCGGTAGAGGCCCGGGCGCGGCGCGATTACGACGTGGTGCAGAACGTGGATGATGTGGCGATGGCTTCTTCGGCCATCGTGTTGGCAGCGCAGCGCTGTGCGGCGCTGCTGTGCTGCGCGTCCGACAGGCTCGATGCGGCCACCATATCGAGGCTTCCCGCGTCGATCCGCGTGCTCGCGACCTTCAGCGCAGGGACCGACCACATCGATCTGCCTGCCGCTGCCGCGCGCGGCATTCCCGTCTGCAACACGCCGGATGTGCTGACGGAGGCCACGGCGGAATTGTCGATGCTGCTCATTCTCTCCGCCGCGCGGCGCGCCGGTGAGGGCGAGCGGATGCTGCGGGCGGGACAATGGCCCGGCTGGGCACCGACCCAGTTGATAGGCACCGGCGTATGTGGAAAGCGGCTCGGCATCTTCGGTATGGGGCGTATTGGCCAGGCGCTGGCGCGGATGGCGCGCGGCTTTCGAATGGAGATCCACTATCACAATCGCACCCGGCTGGCGCCGGCCGAGGAGGCGGGGGCGATCTATCATGCCGACGACGCCAGTTTTCTGGCGCACTGCGACGTGCTGGCGCTGAACGCGCCGGGCGGCGCCGGCACGCGGCATTGGCTGAATGCCGCGCGCATCGACATGCTGCCGCGTGGAGCCGTGGTCACCAACGCCGCACGCGGCACATTGGTGGACGACACGGCCCTGATCGCAGCCCTTCGGTCCGGCCATGTGGCATATGCCGGTCTGGACGTGTTCGACGGCGAGCCGGCGCTGCATCCGGGCTACCTGGCTTTGGAGAACGCGTTCCTGCTGCCGCACCTGGGCAGTGCGACCATCGAAACGCGGGACGCGATGGGGTTTCTGGCGCTGGACGCGGTGGATGCGGTTCTTGTGGGCAAGTTGCCGACCAACAGAGTGTAGGGGGGCGGCTGGCGTTTTTGACTTATTGTTTTATCGATCATGTTCATGAAAATGGGTGAAGCAACCCAAACGCATCATGATCTAGGCCACCGCGATGCCTTCGATCTCGATTTTCCAGGCCGGGTTGGCAAGACCGCCGATGATCAACGTGCTGGCAGGCCGGCGGTCACCCAGGGCGGCCAAGCGGGCGGCGCGGCTTGCGGGAATGTCGGCTGCATCTGGTAGGATTGTGGTGACTTTCACCAGATTGTCGAAACTCATTCCGGCTGCGCGTAATTGGGCTTCCAGGTTGGACCAGACCAGTCTCGCCTGACTGGCCACGTTCTCGGGCGTGGTTCCGTCGGGTTTGGAGCCGACCTGACCGCTGATATAAAGGGTGCGGGTGGCGCCGCTGACCTCCACCGCCTGGGAATAGGGGCTTCCCGGCATCGGGGCATCCGGCGCGTCGATGTTACGTTTCTGCATCCGGCTGGCTCCTGGCTGGCGAGATGAGGGGTTTGCACATCTTTCCCGCGTCGACACTCGGAACTTTGTACCGTTTTCATGATGCTTGCCATACGTTAATCGCGACCAGGGTGGGCTCGGCCCCGGCTGGACAACGCGTCTGGCACCAGACCATCGTGTTCCCTCATTTCCATGAGGCGCGCATGCTGTTCGATTTTGCCAAGATAACCGCCATCGATGCCTATAAGCTGATGGTTTCGACCATTGTTCCGCGCCCGATCGCCTGGGTGGTAACGCAGGATGCCGAGGGCCGGAACAACGCGGCGCCGTATTCCTTCTTCAACGCGTTCGCCAACGATCCACCGATCGTCATTATCGGGATTGGTGGCCGGGCCGAGGGCGGCGACAAAGACACGTTGGTGAATATCCGCCAAAGCCAGCAATTCGTGGTGAATTTGGTGAGTGCGGCGAACGGCGACGCCATGAATGTGACTGCCATCGACTTCCCACCAGGCGTGGACGAGTTGGCCGAGGCGGGACTGACCACGATTGCCAGCACGATGGTGCGCCCGCCGCGCATCGCGGAAAGCCCGGTTGCATTCGAATGCGAGCGCTTCACCACGCTGGAGATCGGCCATGACCGGGCGCTGGTGCTGGGGCGTGTTCTGGCGATGCATATCGATGACGCGGCGGTGCTGAATCCGGAGCGTTGCTATGTCGATACGGGCAAGCTTGACCTGATCGGCCGCATGGCCGGTTCCGGCGGCTACATCCACACGCGGGGCGCCTTCGAGATCCCGCGCATCAAGGAGGCCGACTGGGTTCGCAAGACCTGACGCGACGGTTGCGTGGCCTGATCTGCTGCGGGCAGACCTGCCGATTTTTAGTTTCGATGTTCAGTGTGGGACCACGGCCGGTCTTGGCGGTTTGCGCGGTCAGGCGGCCAGTGCATCCGATCTTTGGCGGTTTTCCGGCGAAATCGGAGCTTAATCCGTACTGAATCGTGAACAGTCGATCCATCACGATTAAGGTGATGAATTTGTAGCTTCCGGAGCCGAAGCGTGCTACCAGAACCATGCTAGTTAAATAAGAGAGTTACGAGAACATGGCTGTTGGTACTGTTAAGTGGTTCAATGCAACCAAGGGTTTCGGCTTCATCGAGCCGCAGGGTGGCGGCAAGGATGTGTTCGTGCACATCACGGCAGTCCAGGCTGCTGGCCTCACGGGCCTCAATGATGGTCAGAAGGTCAGCTATGACGTTCTGATGGAGCGCGGCAAGGAAGCTGCTGCGAACCTGAAGCTCGCGTAACAGCGTTCTTCGGTAATTCGATCAAAGGCTGCATCTTCGGATGTGGCCTTTTTTCTGACTTTGGGGTCATGGGTGCAAGCCCAGTGGAGCCACGGGGCGAGTTGCACCCCGTGAGGGCGTTATTGCGTGTGCTCAAGGAGAGCTGGATTCCACCTCCGGCTTCATGCGGTTGGCATTTTCTCCACCAACGCCATCAACGTATCCAACTGATCCGCCTCCCCCGGCGGCTTATCCAGACGAATGCGCGAAATCCGCGGAAACCGCAGCGCCACACCGGATTTATGGCGGGTGGAAAGCTGTGCGGCATCGAATGCCACTTCCAGCACGATTCCGCGCTCAACCTCGCGCACCGGTCCGAAACGCTGCGTGGTATGGTCGCGCACCCATTTGTCCAGCATCAGCAATTCCTGGTCGGTGAACCCGGAATAGGCCTTGCCCACCGGCAACAATTCCTCACCGCGCCACAGGCCGAACGTGTAGTCCGAGTAAAAACTGCTGCGCTTGCCGTGGCCGCGCTGGGCATACATCAGCACCGCATCGATCGTCAGAGGGTCGCGCTTCCATTTCCACCACAAGCCCTTCGGCCGCCCCGGTACATAAGGGCTGTCACCGCGCTTCAGCATGAGGCCTTCGATCGAGGCTGCGCGTGCGGACAGACGTAGCTCGGCGAGTTCTGACAGCTTTGTGAATGGAATGGTCTCGGAAAGATCCATGCGATGCGGGCGGTTGTGCGTGTACCAGGCCTCAAGCCGCTTCCTGCGTTCATCGAAGGGAAGCGTCCGGATATCTTCGGCGCCGTCGAACAGGATGTCGTAAAGCCGGACATGCACGGGAAAGTCGCGCTGCATCTTGGCGCTGACGGACTTCCGGTTCAGACGCTGCTGCAGGTCGGAGAACGGCGCCACCACACCGTGGCGGAGCACCAGAAGTTCGCCGTCGAGTACCGCAGGCGAGCCCATGGCCGCGAGTATTTCGGGAAATCCGCCTGAGATATCCTCGGCGCCGCGCGAATAAAGCGCCTGCCCACCGGCGGTGCTCACCAACTGGACGCGGATTCCGTCCCATTTCCATTCCGCGCGAAAGGCGGCGGCATCGATGAGCGCGAGATCGGTGAGTTCAATCGGCTGGGCCAGCATAGGCGATCGGAATACCGGCGCATCAAGCGGGTCGGGCCGGGGGCCATCGTCGAAAATCCAGGCGAACAGGCCGGCATACGGCGGGGCGAGGCCGTGCCAGATCTCCTCGATGTCGTCCGGCACCAGGCCAGTGCGGCACTCTGCCAGAGCCGTTTTGGCGAGCCGGGCCGAAGCGCCGACGCGCAGGCCGCCGGTGATCAGCTTGAGCAGGGCGAATCGCACCGCAGCACCCGACGCGTCGAGCCAGCCTGAAACGATATCGGGCAGTTCGCCCTTGGCGGCGGTGGCGAGGGTTTCGACCACCTCGGACAGCAAGGGCGGCGACTGGTTGGTGGCACGGGCAGGCCACATCAGCGCCACCGTCTCGGCGAGGTCGCCGACATAGTCGTAGGACAGCGCGAACAGCACCGGGTCGGTGCGCTGGGATGCAAGGTCGCGGATCAGCCCAGCCTTGGCCTGGGCGAAACGAAGTTCGCCGGTGATGGCCGCAAGCGCGATACCGCGTTCCGGGTCCGGCTGCGTTTCAAAATAGTGCCTGAGGATTGCAATCTTGGCGAGGCGGCCGGGCGAGAAGACAAGTCTTTCCAGCATGTTGGAAAAGGCGATCATTCTTCGCCCTCATCGCCGTAGCCGACCAGACGCAGGGCGCGGCCCTTGATGCCACGCAGCCCGGCCTCGTGGATCAGCGCCTCCTCTCGCCCATGCGTGACCCAGACTTCGGGCGCACCAACCTCTTCCAATGTCTCCAATAGCTCACGCCAGTCGGCATGATCGGAGATGACCAGCGGCAATTCGACGCCCCCCTGTTTGGCGCGCTGGCGCACACGCATCCAGCCAGAGGCAAGGCACACCACCGGCTCGGCGAGGCGTCGTGCCCAGCGATCGGCGATGGCCGAGGGGGGACCGAGCACGATCTGGCCCACAAGCTGCGCCTTGGCGGCGACGGTGGCGGGGCGGAGGTCGCCCAACCTCACGCCGAAATCCTCGTAGATTTTGCACATCGGCAAAAGTGCCCCGTGCAGCCAGATCGGCGCATCCCAGCCGGCCTGGCGTATCAGCGAGATCAGCCGCTGCGTCTTGCCCAGCGAATAGCAGCCGACGACATGGGTGCGTTCTGGGAACAGCTTGATACTTTCCAGCAGCTTGGCGATTTCGGCATGTGGATCCGGATGTTGGAACACCGGCAGCGCGAAGGTGGCCTCGGTGACGAACACGTCGCATGGCACCGCCACGAAAGGCTCGCACGTGCTATCGGCGCCGCGCTTGTAGTCGCCGCTGACAACGGCGCGGCTGCCTTCGTATTCCATGCAGACCTGGGCGCTGCCGAGCACGTGGCCGGCTGGTTCGAGCCACATCGTGACGCTGCCGAGCCGGATGCGTTCGCCGAAGCGCAGCGCCTGCGTGGTGCCGGGCGCACCCTCCCCCATCCGTGCCTGCATGATGGCGATGGTCGGCGCGGTGGCCAGTGCTGCCACATGGCCGGGCCGCGCGTGGTCAGAATGGCCGTGCGTGATGACGGCGCGGCCCACCGGGCGCTGCGGATCGATGAAGAAACCGCCAGGTTCGCAATACAGGCCCTCCAGCAGTGGTTTCAGCCAGGTTTGCGGATGTGGCATGACTCTGGATGTGGCGTGGCTATCGCATTTTCGCCAGAGCCATTATCTGTAAGGCATGACAGGAACATTGCCGGAACGCTTTGCAACCTGGTTTGGTTCGCGCGGATGGACCGCGCGGCCGCATCAGTTGGATGTGCTGGCGGCAGCGCTTGGCGGCGAGGACGTTCTGCTGATCGCGCCAACCGGTGGCGGGAAAACGCTGGCCGGGTTTCTGCCGAGCCTTTCGGAACTGGCCGCCACCCCGCGCGAAGGGCTGCATACCTTGTACGTCTCGCCGTTGAAGGCGTTGTCGGCGGACGTGGCGCGTAACCTGGTGGTGCCGGTGACGGACATGCGGCTCGATATCTCCATCGAGACCCGTAGCGGCGACACCACGGCGGATCGCCGGAAACGCCAGCGTGAGACGCCACCGAACATTCTCCTCACAACGCCGGAGAGCCTGGCGGTTTTGCTGTCGCAGCCGAAATCTGAAGAATTCTTTGCGCCGTTGCGCCGGGTGGTGATCGACGAGGTGCACGCTTTGGCCGGCACCAAGCGCGGCGACCAGTTGGCTCTGTGCCTGGCCAGGGTGGCGGCGCTGGCGCCCGGCATGCGGCGAATCGGGCTGTCTGCAACGGTGGCGCACCGCGAGGCGATCCGGCGTTATGTGGCGCCTCACGCACGGATCATCGAGGTGGCCGGCGGGGCGGCACCTGAAATCGGCATGATTCTGCCGGCCGGGCGGCTGCCGTGGTCGGGCCATATGGGGCTGTTCAGCACGCCGGAGATTCTGGATCGCATCAGGCTGGCCACCATGACGATCGTGTTCGTCAACACCCGCGCCCAGGCGGAACTGGTGTTTCAGGAGCTTTGGAAGCTGAACTTCGAAACCCTGCCCATCGCCATTCATCATGGCAGCCTGGAAATGGCGCAGCGGCTGCGGGTGGAGGCGGCGATGTCTGCCGGCACCTTGCGCGCGGTGGTGGCAACGTCGTCGCTCGATCTTGGCATCGACTGGGGGTCGGTCGACCAGGTGATCCAGGTTGGCGCGCCCAAGGGTGTCTCGCGGCTTCTGCAGCGGGTCGGGCGGGCCAATCATCGGATGGATGAGGCCAGCATTGCTTTGCTGGTGCCGGCCAATCGGTTCGAGGTGCTGGAATGCGAAGCGGCCATCGCAGGCGTTGCGGCGCATGAGCTGGATGGCGACGCGCCGAAGCCGGGCGGGCTGGACGTGCTGGCGCAACATATCCTGGGCTGTGCCTGCGCGGCACCGTTTCACCCCGATGCGCTGTTCGACGAAATTCGGCGGGCCGCGCCATACGACGCGCTGGCCCGTGAGGATTTCGACGCCACATTGGCCTTTGTGGAGAACGGCGGCTACGCGCTCCAAGCCTATGAGCAATACCGAAAGCTATTCCGCGATTCCGAGGGCCTGCTGCATGTGATGTCCGACCGGGTGATGCGGCTGCACCGGATGAATATCGGCACCATCGTCGAGGCTCCTGTCCTGAAGGTCCGCTACGGTGGGCGGGGTGGTGGCACACTCGGCGAAATTGAAGAATACTTCGTAAACATGCTGGTTCCCGGCGATACCTTCATGTTCGCCGGCCGCCTGTTGCTGTTCCAACGGCTGCGCGAGAACGTGGTGGAAGTGACGGATGGCGGCACCGGCGAGCCGAAGGTGCCGGCCTATGCCGGCGGGCGGATGCCCATGACCACCAACCTCGCCAGCCGGGTTCGCGCCATGCTGAACACGCCGAGCCTGTGGGCCGCGTTCCCTGAGCCGGTGCGTGAGTGGTTGGAATTGCAGCAAAAACGCTCCGCGATGCCGGGGCGCGACGACCTGCTGGTCGAGACCTTTCCGCGCGGGGACCGGTGGTATCTCGTGGCCTACTGCTTCGAGGGCCGCAACGCGCACCAGACGCTGGGCATGCTGCTGACGCGCCGCATGGAGCGGTTCGGCATGCAGCCGCTGGGTTTTGTGGCCACGGACTACGTGCTGGCGACCTGGAGCGCCTCGGAGCCCACCGATATCGACCGCCTGTTCGAGCAGGACATGCTGGGCGACGACCTGGAGGCCTGGATGGACGAAAGCTCCATGCTGCGCCGGACTTTTCGCAATGTGGCGGTCATCGCCGGGCTGATCACGCGCAACTATCCTGGCATGGAAAAGAATCGCCGCCAGGTGACGGTCAATTCCGATCTGATCTACGACGTGCTGCGGAAACACCAGCCCGGCCATATCCTGCTGCGGGCAACGCGCGCCGACGCGGCGTCGGGGCTGACGGATATTGGGCGCATCGCAGAGATGCTGGGCCGTATCGCTGGCCGCGTGCATCACGTCATTCTCAGCCGGGTCAGCCCGCTGGCGGTGCCGGTGCTGCTCGATATCGGCCGCGAGAGCGTGCGCACCGAAGGGTCGGACGAAGCATTGTTGGAGGAGGCAGCCCTTGTGGCGGAAGCCACCGGCGAGGCCGAGCCGCCGCCTTTGCGGATGCATCCCAGCCACCGCGCCAATCTTTCGCCCAAGCGAAACTCACGACAAGGACGCCTTTTCGGATGACTTCAGCGCCGCTTCACATCGCCGGCGAACGCCTGATGCTCGACCCCGCGGGTGCCCTGCACTGGCCGGCGCAACGCATCCTGGTGGTGTCCGACCTGCACTTTGAAAAAGGCACCTCCGCCGCGGCGCGCGGCAGCCTGCTGCCGCCTTACGACACGCGTGAGACGTTGGTGCTGCTGAGCCAGCTCATCCGCAAGTATGGCCCGCGCCACGTGGTCTGTCTGGGTGATTCGTTTCACGATGCGAAAGGTTCGTCACGGCTGCAGGCGTCCGATCTGGCGCGACTGACCCAGCTGACCATCGAGACGGATTTCATCTGGGTGCTGGGCAACCATGACCCGCTGCCGCCGGTGGGATTGTCAGGAACCGCCGTCGATGAGCACAAAGTAGGGCCGCTGGTGTTTCGCCATGAGGCCCAGGCCGGGCGGGTGATGGGCGAGATCAGCGGGCATTTCCACCCCAAGGCGACGGTGCCGGTGCGGGGCACGCAGGTCTGCCGGCCCTGCTTCATCGCCGATGGCTACCGGATGATGCTGCCGGCGATCGGGGCCTATACCGGTGGGCTGGACGTGCGCGACGTGGCGATCGGCAGCCATTTTCCACGAGGCGGGCGGGTATTTCTGCTGGGCCGCGAGCGCCTTTACAGCTTTCCGATTGCGCCAAGCCGCCCAAATGCTGGAGCGAAGCGGGAGTATCCCGAGCCGGTTCTCACCCGCGGCTGACGCATCCACCGCCTTGTCTCTGCCGTAACCTCACAGCACCGGAGCACGCGCTGTATTATGACGACCCCCGTTCTTCTTTGGTTTCGCCGCGATCTGCGGCTGCACGACAACCCGGCCCTGGCGGCTGCGATCGCCGATGGCGGCCCGGTGGTGCCGGTGTTCATCCTCGACGAGACGTCGGCAGGCGCGTGGGCGCCCGGCGGTGCCTCGCTCTGGTGGCTGCACCACAGCCTGGCCGCGCTGGATGCCGATCTGCGCCAACGTGGGTCTCGCCTGGTGCTGCGGCGTGGGCGCTATGCCGATGAAATTCCGAAGTTGCTGCGTGAGACCGGGGCCGGGCGCGTGCATGTGGGCGAGCCCACCGAACCTTGGGGCCGCCGCGAGATCGACGCTTTGGACAAAATCGTCACCATCGAGCGCCACCGCACGGCATTGCTGTTCCATCCGGACGAGATCCGCACCGGTGGTGGCACGCCGTATGGCGTGTTCACGCCGTTCTCCAAGGCGTGCCTGCGGGCGATGACCCCGCATGAGCCGATCCCGACGCCCGCGGCAATTCCCTCCGCAAACCTGCCGAAAAGCGATACGCTGGCGGACTGGGCGCTGCTGCCGACCAAACCCGACTGGGGCCGCGGCATAAGCGCCGCGCACCGCCCGGGCGAAGCCGGCGCAGCGGCGCGGCTGGCCGCCTTCCTGCCCCGCATCGGCGCCTATGATACCGATCGGAACTTGCCGGGACAGGCCGGTACCTCCAGCCTTTCGCCGCATCTGGCGTGGGGCGAGATTTCGGCCAACGTTGTGTGGAACGCCACCGGCGCCGGGCGTGGCGCCGATGTGTTTCGCACCGAGCTGCTGTGGCGCGAATTCTCCTCCCACCTGCTTTGGCACGCCCCCACTTTGCCGGACGCCCCGCTGAAGCCCGCCTATGCCGCATTTCCCTGGCGCACGGACCACAAGGGTCTTGAAGCATGGCAGCAGGGCCAGACCGGGATTCCCATCGTCGATGCCGGCATGCGCCAACTTTGGCAGACGGGATGGATGCACAACCGCGTTCGCATGATTGTGGCCAGCTTTCTCATCAAGCACCTGCTGATCGACTGGCGCTGCGGGGAAAAATGGTTCTGGAACACGCTGGTGGACGCCGATCTGGCAGCGAACGCGGCGTCCTGGCAGTGGGTCGCTGGCTCCGGTGCCGACGCATCGCCGTTCTTTCGTGTGTTCAACCCTGTGTTGCAGGGCGCCAAATTCGATCCGGCCGGGGACTACGTCCGCCATTTCGTGCCCGAATTGTCAAGATTACCTGACAAGCTTATCCATGCCCCTTGGAATGCGCCCTCTCCTCCCCGAAACTATCCGTCTCCCATCATCGATCTCGCATTCGGGCGCGCGCGCGCTCTGGACGCTTTGAAGACCATCACAAAGTCAGCAGCATGAAGTCGCACACCGCGTCACGTCCCCGCCTTGCCGTCATCGGTGCCGGAATCTCCGGATTATCAGCAGCCTGGCTGGCGCGGCATACACATGACGTGACCTTGTTCGAGGCACGGCCGCGCGCCGGCGGGCATGCAGACACGCAGTCTGTGACGGTGGCGGGCAAGGACATCGCCGTCGATACCGGGTTCATCGTCTATAACGCTTTGAACTATCCCAATCTGGTTGGGCTGTTCGCGCATCTGGGCGTTGAAACCATGCCCACCGACATGTCGTTCGGGGTGTCGATCGGCCAGGGCCGCATGGAATATGCCGGCGGCGAACTGCACCAGCTTTTTGCCCAGAAGCGCAACCTGTTGCGGCCGCGCTACTGGAGCATGTTGCGCGACGTGATGCGCTTCTATCGCTCGGCACCCGCGCTGCTCCAGACCGACAGCAATCAAACCCTGGGCGATTGGCTCGACATGAACCGCTACGGCGCGCCGTTCGTGGAGGATCACATCCTGCCGATGGGCGCTGCGATCTGGTCGGCCTCGGTCGAGGGTATGCGGGCGTTCCCGGTGCGGCACTTTGCACGTTTCTTCCACAATCACGGCCTGCTGCGGCTGACCGATCGCCCCGCCTGGCGCACGGTGCAAGGCGGCTCGATCCGTTATGTCACGCGCATGGTGCAGGACCTGCCGGGCTTGCGGGTGTCGAAAAAGGTTATCGGCATCTCCCGCGAGGCGGATTGCGTGTTGGTGCGGCTGGAAGACGGTTCGGCCGAGCGGTTCGACGATTCGGTGATGGCCTGTCACGCCGACCAGGCGCTGGCGCTGCTGGAACAGCCCACCGCGGACGAGACCCAGGTGCTAGGAGCCTTTCGATGCCAGGGCAACCGGATGGTGCTGCACACCGATACCGCACTGATGCCCGTGCGGCGTTCGGTGTGGTCGGCATGGAACTACCTGTCGGACGGGGCCGGCGACCACGCGCAGACGGTCAGCGTGACCTACTGGATGAACCGGCTGCAGTCGCTGGTGACCGCCGAGCCGTTGTTGGCCACGCTCAATCCTTTACGCGAGCCTGACCCCGCCAAGGTGTTGCTGGAGCGGCATTATCGGCATCCGCAGTTCGATGCGGCGGCGATGGACGCGCAGGAGAAGCTGCCGGGCATCCAGGGTGTCGACCGGATCTATTTCTGTGGCGCCTGGAGCGGCTGGGGCTTTCACGAAGATGGCATCGCCTCGGCGGTGCGGGTGGCGGCGCTGCTGGGCATCACCCCGCCCTGGGGCGCGTCCGCCGAGCGCGCCGCCGCATGAGCCTGATGCTGCATTCCGGCAAGGTGGCGCATGTCCGGCACACGCCGTTCGTGCACCGGTTCAGCTATCGCATGTGGATGCTGTCCCTCGATCTGGACAGCACGGACGAAACATGGATGTTCCGACGCAACCGTGCCGGTGTGGTATCCATGCAGGATGCCGATCATGGCCCGCGCGATGGATCGGCGTTGCGGCCCTGGGTGGAGGCGCATCTGGCGCGCGCCGGGTTTTCCGAATTCGGCCACCGCATTCGGCTGATGGCCATCCCCCGGGTGCTCGGCTACGCGTTCAACCCCATCGCGTTCTACCTGTGTCACAACCGCGAAGGCCGGCTGGGCGCGGTGGTGCACCAGGTGGCGAACACGTTCGGTGACCAGACCGCGTATGTGCTGGGGGTTCCCCACGCCTGCGGCACGATCCGCCAGACCGCGCCCAAGAAGATGCATGTCTCGCCGTTCTTCGACATGCAGGGCGGCTATCGCTTTGCATTTTCCGATCCGTCCGGCCCGGATTTTCGGCTGTCGATCCGCTACGGCGCCGAGGACACGCCGCGGATGACGGCCACGATGCGGCTGCGGTCTGCGGCGTTGACGGATGCGGCCCTGGGCCGCCTGCTGGTCGCGATGCCGCTGATGCCCGTCAAGGTGTTCGCCGCCATCCATTGGGAGGCGATCCGCCTGAAATTGAAGGGGGCCCGCACTCACCCCCTGCCGCCTCCCCTTTCTCTCGCCGAACCAGGAGCAGCCGCATGAGCGGGACCGACGCCACGATGAGCGATATGCTGGTGGCCGCCCCGCCACGGGACCGGTGGTCGCGCGTGGCGCTGAAACTTGCCTCGATGATCCGTTGTGGGCATCTGACCGTGGTGCTGCCGGATGGCAGCACGCACCACATCGACGCCCCGCATGACGGGCCGGTGGCAACGCTGGTGCTGAAGGATCGCCAGGCCATCAAGAAGCTGGTGATGGGCGGCAATGTGGGCCTGGCCGAAGCCTATATCGATGGCCTGTGGGAAAGCCCCGACCTGCGCGCGGTGATGGCTTTGGCAGCGGCGAACGAGGCGGAATGGGAGGCGGCATTGGCCGGGAGCCCGTGGATGCGGGTGGTCAACACCGTGCTGCACAAGCTGCGGCCGAACACCCGCAAGGGGGCGAAGCGCAACATTGTCGAGCATTACGATCTTGGCAACGAGTTCTATGCCCAGTGGCTGGATCCGACGATGACGTATTCGTCCGCCTTGTTCAGCCATCCCGAGCAGACGCTGAAGGAAGGCCAACTCGCCAAAATTCATCGTCTTTGCCAGGCGATCGACCTCAGGCCTGGCATGACATTATTAGAGATCGGGTGCGGCTGGGGGGCATTCGCCGAGGTGGCGGCGCGTGACTATGGCGCCCGCGTGACCGGGGTTACGTTGTCGCCTTCGCAGCTGGCCTATGGCCAGGCGCGGATCGTGGCGGCGGGCTTGCAGGACCAGGTGGAACTGCGGCTGCAGGATTATCGGGACGTGACCGAGCAATACGACCGGATTGCGTCGATCGAGATGTTCGAGGCGGTGGGCGAGAAGTTCTGGCCGGTTTATTTCAACACGCTGCGCGAACGGCTGCTGCCGGGTGGGCTGGTGGGCCTGCAGACCATTACCATCGAGGACCGGCTGTTCCCGACCTATCAGCGCAGCGCCGACTTCATCCAGCGCCATGTGTTTCCCGGCGGCATGCTGCCCAGCCCGAAGCGGCTGCGCGAGGAGGTGGCGCGCGCCGGGTTGGCCTGGAAGGGCGAGCACTGGTTCGGCCAGGACTATGCCGAGACGCTGGCGCGCTGGAACGAGAGTTTTCAATCGGTCTGGCCGCGGATCTCCAGCGCCACGCGGCTGAGCCGGATGCCGGCGGACCAGCGTTTCAAGCGATTGTGGGAATACTACCTCCTCTACTGCGAAACAGGATTCCGCGCTGGCTGGACCGATGTTGGCCAGATCCTGCTGGCCAAGACCGCTTGAACGCTTCGGGCGTTCCAACGCGTCTTTCTCTGGGCAGCCTGCTGGCCTATGCGGCACCGGCGCTGCCGTTGGCGATCCTTGGGCTGCCGCTGGCCGTGCATCTGCCGGCGTTCTGGGCGGGCCCAATGGGGCTGCGGCTGGCGACGGTGGGGCTGGTTCTGACCTTGGTGCGCCTCACCGACGTGGTGGTGGACCCTGCGATCGGGAGGCTTTCAGATCGCTGGCACACGCGGTTTGGGCGGCGGCGGCCGCCGATCATGCTGGCCATTCCCGTGGGCCTTGCAGGCGGGGCCGCGTTGTTCTTTCCCCCCGCCGGCGCCGGGCCGATGTGGCTGTTCTTCGCCTATATGACGCTGACCCTCGGCTGGAGCATGATTGCGCTACCGTGGCAGGCCTGGGGCGCCGAACTGTCCGATGACTACAGGGAGCGAACCCGGATCGTGTCCTGGCGCGAGGCATTGACGTTGCTGGGGATCGTGGTTTCCGCCGTCATCCCCGCCGCGATGGGATTGTCCGACCCGGCGGTGACGTTGCACGTGTTGGCCGGCCTGTGTGCCGCCTTGTCGCTGCCGACGCTGCTGGTGCTGTTGACATGCGTGCGTGAACCAGCGGCAGCGGCCTCGGTGCAGCCTGGCCTGCGCCAATCGCTTTCGACGGCCTGGGCCAATTTCGCGTTCCGCCGGCTGCTGGGCGCCTGGGCGCTAAACGGGATCGCCAACGGGTTGCCGGCGGTGCTGTTCCTGTTGCTGTGCCGCCATCTGCTCCGCGCGCCCGAGCAATCCGGGCCGTTGCTTCTGGCGTTCTTCGCCACCGGCATCCTGTCGGTGCCGCTATGGTCCTGGGTTGCCGGGCGCGTGGGGAAACATCGGGCCTGGTGCTGGGCGATGCTGTGGACCTGCGTTGCCTTCCTGCCCGTGCTGGCACTGGGGCCGGGCGACACCTTTGCCTTTTTGCTGATCTGCCTTGCCACCGGGGCAGGGCTGGGGGCCGATATGGTGTTGCCGCCCTCGATGCAGGCCGACGTGATCGACCTCGATACCCTCAATCACGGCGAGGCTCGCGCCGGGCTGTTTTTTGCCGCCTGGACGATGGCGCAAAAGGCAGGGGGGGCGCTTTCGGCTGGCCTGGCCTTCGGTCTGCTGGACCTTGCGGGGTTCAATACCGAAGGCGAAAATGGACCAACGCAGATTGGTGTGCTTGTGGGCCTGTATTGTCTGCTGCCGGTGGCGCTAAAGTTGGGTGCTGTGGCACTGGTATGGAATTTTCCGATCGACGCGCGTGAGCAGGATCGTATCCGGTTGGCCCTGCTGGCGCGCGGGCAGACCGTATGACGACGCTGATCCCGCCCGGGCGCGGCGTGCGGGTGGTGGGAGACGTGCATGGCGATGCCAGGGCATTCGCCTCGGCCATCGAGACCGATCTGTTCGTGGTCCAACTTGGCGATCTCGTGGATTACGGCCCCGACAGCGCAGCCACCCTACGCATGGCGTTCGCGCTGATCGATGCCGGGCGCGGGCTGTTCCTGCTGGGCAATCACGATCTGAAGCTGGCGCGCGCGCTGTCCGGCCGCGAGGTGCGGATGGACGCGCATCTGACGCGAACACTGTCTCAGCTGGACCCGGCAATGCGGGCGCGGGCAACAGCGGAGCTCGCCCGTGCGCCGGCCTGGATCATGCAAGGTGCCCGCATGTTCGTCCATGGCGGCTTCCACACGGCGATGCTGGAGGAGGCGCCACCGCCGGCACCGGAAGGGCGCGTCACCGGTGTGCTGTCCCGCGCACTGTACGGCGAGCATACCGGCCGGCAGCAGCCAGACGGCTATCCCGAACGCTCGCTGCGCTGGGTGGATCGGATTCCCCGGGGGCTGACGGTTTATTGCGGCCATGACCGTCGCAGCACCGACGGACGTCCTTATTTTCGCAAGGGAACGCAAGGCGGCACTGCGGTGTTTCTCGACACCGGCGCCGGTAAAGGCGGCCATCTCTCATGGCTCGATCTGCCGCCTGCGCCGCGCGAAATCCCAATTGCCACCCATGAAGCGAGGCCCACGCCATGAAAATTCTTCCCATTCTGCTGCTGGGCTCGCTTGCCGGGTGTTCGTCCATGACGACGGCGGATTTCAAGGGCGGTGCGCCAGAAATGCGGCTGGAGGAGTATTTCAACGGTGACAGCACGGCCTACGGCATGTTCTTCGACCGCTCGCAGGACGTGAGGCGGCAGTTCCGCGTGGCCATGCACGGCACGTGGAACGGCACGATACTGACTTTGAACGAGGATTTTACCTACGACGATGGCGAGAAGCAGACCCGGGTATGGAGCTTCCATAAGACCGGCGAGAAGACCTGGGAAGGCACCGCGCC
>JBBROR010000045.1:0-16182 GCA_038229175.1 Acetobacterales bacterium
GACACCTCGCGCACGCCTTGCAGCACGTTGAAGAACACGATGAAGAACACCAGCGTAAACCCCAGCGCCACCTTGCTGCCCATGCCAAGCCCGAACCACATCGCAAAGATCGGCGCCAGTATCACCCGCGGCATCGCGTTGGCCGCCTTGATGAACGGATCGAGCACCGACAGCGATCGTGGGCTCAGCCCCAGCCAAAGCCCGGCCAACACGCCCCCGGCCGTGCCGCTCGCAAACGCCAGCAACGTCTCGGTCAAGGTCACCGCCAGATGCGGATAGATCTCGCCGGTGCTGAACCAGTCCACGATCTGCAGCGCAATCCTGGTGGGATGGCCAAAGAACAACGGCGACAACACGCCGGTCGCCGCCCCCAGATACCAAAGCCCCAGAAGAAACGCCGCAAGCGCCAGCCGATAGATTGAGATCATGCCGCCACGCTTCGACGATACGTCTTTAGCACCTCGTCGCGCAACACATCCCAAATGCGCGCATGGGCCGACTGAAACGCCTGCGTATGCCTTATCTCCGCCACATCACGCGGCCGCGGCAGATCAATGGCGAACTCGGCGATCGGTCGCGTCGAAGGCCCGGCCGACAGCACCACCACCCGATCCGACAGGCTGATCGCCTCCTCCAGATCATGCGTGATGAACAACACCGTCTTGCGCGGCCCAGTCTCGCTCTGCCACAGCGCCAGCAGCTCGTTTTCCATCATCAGCCGTGTCTGCACGTCCAGCGCCGAAAAAGGCTCATCCATCAGCAAGATCGGCGGATTCAGAATAAGCGTCTGCGCCAGCTGCGCCCGCTTGCGCATGCCCCCACTCATCTGATGCGGATATTTCTGCCCGGCGCCATGCAGGCCTACCCGATCGAGCCACGCCTCCGCCTGCGCCCGCGCCTCGGCTTTCGGCACACCCGCAAAAATCGGCCCCGCCGCCACGTTGTCGCGCGCGTTGCGCCACGGCATCAGGCTGTCGCCCTGGAACAAATACCCAGCCTGGCGGTTCACGCCCAGCACCGGCTTGCCCAGGCTGCGTACTGAGCCGCCGCTCGGCATCAGCAGCCCGGCCGCCAGGTTGAGCAACGTCGACTTGCCGCAGCCGGTCGGCCCCACCACCGAGACGAACTCGCCCGGCTCCACCACCAGCGACGCCCCGCCCAGGATTGTCGCCTGGCCAAACCGCACGACAGCATCGTGGAATTCCAACGCGGACATATGTGTCTCCCCGGCGCCTCTATACCGGGCTATTTCGGCCCGGTCACGAAGCCGCGAATGCGCTCGCACAATGCGTCGCCAACATCCTGGCGCAACGAATGGCTGGCATTTTCAAAAATATGAAGCTCCGACCCCGGGATCAGCCGATGGATCTCCTCGGAAAATTCCGGCGCGCAGATCCAGTCCTGCCGGCCCGCCAAAACAAGCGTCGGCGCGGTGATGCGAGGCAACTCCGGCCGCAGATCGAAATCCTGCAGCACGCCGCCAGGCCCAAAGGCGCGATTGATCGGGTCGATGGTCTGAATGCCCCGGCTGCGGGCATTGGCGGCCACCTCAGGATCATGCTTCACCGAATACAGCGGCCCCATCACGCTGTAGTAATGGCGCAACTCATCCACCGTCGTGAACGCGCCAGCCCAAAGCTGTGCACATACCTTCTGCTGCTCCGGCGTCCCACGCTCGGCCACGATCGCCTGCGCCCGCGCGTTGAAACCGGAATGCGCCGCTGTCACGCAGAGCACCAGTTTGGACACCGCATCCGGATACCGTGCCGCATAGGCCAGCGCCACCATGCCGCCATAGGAGGTCCCGATCGGCACGATTCTATCCAGCCCAAGATGGACCCGCAGGGCCTCCATATCCTCCACGTTCTCATCCAACGTGTAACGCGCCGGATCGCCACGCTCGGAACGCCCCTGCCCACGATGGTCGAAATACACAAGCTGCATATCCGAAGTCAGCGACGGGAAAGCCAACTTGAACGCCGAATGATCGCCCCCCGGCCCGCCATGAATGACAAACGCCGTCGGCCGCTCCACCATCGCCGCGCCCTCCGGCGCCAGCCCCACGCCGTCAACGTCGAAATAAATACTGGTGTCTCGAATGTGAGCGAACATGGATCGTCCCCGGCAACAATGCTGCGTAATCATTCCCGCACACGCGCGCCCCGGCAACCCTTGACCTGCCTCCTTGACGCCAACCAGATTTGCTCTGCACACAGGGACCAACACAGAAGCTTTCGCACGGAGGCATGGCATGGATTTTGACCTGAGCGAGGACCAGCGCGCCTTCCAGCAAACCGCGCGAGATTTCGCGCAAGACCGCCTGATGCCAAACGCCGGCCGCTGGGACGAGGAACGCCATTTCCCCGCCGAGGAGCTCCGTGAAGCCTGCGCCCTCGGCTTCGGCGGCATCTACGTCGATGAAGCCCATGGCGGCACCGGCCTGTCTCGTCTAGACGCAGCACTCATCTTCGAGGAACTCGCCCGCGCCGACCCTTCCACCACGGCGTTCCTCACCATCCACAACATGGTCGCCGGCATGATCGCCCGCTTCGGCTCAGACGAGCAGCGCGAACGCTTCCTGCCCGATATCCTCAGCGGCCAAAAATTCGTCAGCTACTGCCTCACCGAGCCCGGCTCCGGCTCCGACGCCGCCGCGCTGAAAACCCGCGCCACGCCCGATGGCAACGCGCATTACCGCGTCAACGGCAGCAAGGCGTTCATATCCGGGGCAGGGGCGTCTGCCCTTTACGTCACGATGGTCCGCACCGGCGAAGACGGGCCGCGCGGCGTGTCCTGCGTGTTGGTGGAGCGCGGAACCGAGGGCCTGGCCTTCGGCAAACCCGAACGCAAGATGGGCTGGAACAGCCAGCCCACCGCCACGGTCAGTTTCCATGATTGCCGCGTCCCCGTCGCCAACCGCCTCGGCCCCGAAGGCGCCGGCTTCCGCTACGCTATGGCGGGGCTGGACGGCGGCCGCATCAACATCGCCGCCTGCTCGCTCGGCGGCGCCCAGGCCTGCCTCGACGCAGCACTCGCCTATGTCAAGCAACGCCGCGCCTTCGGCAAAACATTATCAGATTTCCAGGCCCTGCAATTCAAGCTCGCCGACATGGCCACCGAGCTGGAGGCCGCACGCCTCATGGTCCACCGCGCCGCCGTCGCACTGGATCGGGGCGAGCCGGATGCCAGCATGCGCTGCGCCATGGCCAAACGCTTCGCCACCGATGCCTGCTCGCATGTCTGCGACGAGGCGCTGCAGCTGCACGGCGGCTACGGCTACATCCACGACTACCAGATGGAGCGTTACGTGCGCGACCTCAGGGTGCACCGCATCCTCGAAGGCACCAACGAAATCATGCGCGTGATCATCGCCCGCAAACTGCTGGAGGCAGCATGACCCGTGTTCTGTTCGTGGGCCTCGGCAACATGGGCCTGCCCATGGCGATCAATTTATCCAAAGCCGCCTTTTCAGTCACCGGCTTCGATGTGGCCGCCAGCGGGATGGCGGCGTTTGCCGAACATGGCGCCCTGGCCACCAGCGTCGCCGAGGCGTCCGGCCAGGCCGAAATGGTCGTGACGATGCTGCCCGCCGGCCGCCACGTGGCAGAGGTCTATTTCGGCGAAGCCGGCATCCTCGCCCACGCCGCCCCCGGCACCTTGTTGATCGACTGCTCCACCATCGATGTCGAGACAGCCCGCAAGGTCGGTGCCGCCGCGGCCGCACGCGGGCTCGATATGCTGGATGCACCGGTCTCTGGCGGCGTCGGCGGTGCTGCTTCCGGCACGCTCACCTTCATGGTCGGCGGCCCCGCGAGTGCGTTCGAGCGAGCACAGATCGTGCTGGCCGCGATGGGCAAAACCATCGTCCACACCGGCGACAGCGGCGCCGGCCAGGCCGCCAAGATCTGCAACAACATGATCCTCGGAATCTCCATGATCGGCGTCGGAGAAGCCTTTGCGCTCGCCGACAGGCTGGGCCTCGATCACCAGAAACTCTTTGATGTCGCCAGCAAATCCTCCGGCCAATGCTGGGCGCTGACATCCTATTGCCCGGTGCCCGGCCCGGTGCCGACCTCGCCCGCCAACCGCGACTGGCAGCCGGGCTTTGCAGCAGCCCTGATGCTGAAAGACCTCACCTTGGCGCAACATGCCGCCACAGCCTCCGGCGCCGCCACGCCATTGGGCGCGGAGGCAGCACGTATCTACGCCGAGATGGTGCAGGGCGGCGATGGCGCCCGTGACTTCTCCTACGCGTATCGCTGGCTGGCGGGGAAGGCGACATGAATAGCTTCGCCGAGGCGCGCGATTTCCTGCTCACCCACCGCACCGACTACGCCACCGCCTATGCCGGCTTCCGCTGGCCCGATCCGGAGCATTTCAATTTCGCGCTGGACTGGTTCGACGGCGTTCTCGCACAAGGTGAAAGCGGTGCACGCACAGCCTTGCGCATCGTGGGAATCGGCGCCGCCGACCTCACCTTCGCCGAGCTGTCCCGCCGCTCCAACTCCGTCGCCAACGGCCTGCGCGCCCAGGGCGTCAACCGCGGCGATCGCATTCTTCTCATGTTGGGCAACGTGGTCCCCCTTTGGGAGGTGATGCTGGCCGCCATCAAGCTCGGCGCCGTCGTCGTGCCCGCCACCACCTTGCTGACGGCCGAAGATCTCGCCGAGCGCGTGGCCCGCGCCCGCGCCCGCTTCGTGATCATCGCGGCCGAGGACGTGGCCAAGGTTGCAGGAATCGACGCCATCCGCATCACCGTGGGCCCGGTCATCGGCTGCGTCGATTACGCCTCTTTCCTGACCGAGCTCGATTGTTTCGAGCCGGATGGACCCACCCTCGCCGCCGATCCGATGCTGCTCTATTTCACCTCGGGCACAACAGCGAAACCAAAACTGGTGCTGCACACGCAGGCCTCCTACCCGATCGGGCATCTGTCCACGGTCTACTGGTTAGGCCTGCAACAAGGCGATATCCACCTCAACATCTCCTCGCCGGGCTGGGCCAAGCACGCCTGGTCCTGCTTCTTCGCGCCATGGATCGCAGGCGCCGCCGTGTTCATCTGCAACCAACGCCGCTTCAACGCCCGCGCCCTGCTCGACGCGATCGCGGCAAACGGCGTCACCACCCTGTGCGCCCCACCCACAGTGTGGCGGATGTTCATCCAGGAGGATCTCGCCGCCATCAAGACATCGCTGCGCGAGGTGTGCGGCGCTGGCGAACCGCTGAACCCCGAAGTGATCGACCAGGTCCGCACCGCCTGGGGCCTCACCATACGCGACGGCTACGGCCAGACCGAAACCACCGCACAGATCGGCAACCCGCCCGGCCAGGACATCCGCGTGGGCTCGATGGGCCGCCCGCTTCCCGGCTACCACATCCGCCTGCTCGACACCGATGACCAGGATGCAAGGGAAGGGGCCGTGTGCATCGCGCTTGACCCACGCCCCCTGCCGCTGATGCGCGGTTATCAACAGGACGACGGCAGCTTCTCCGGCGTCTCCGGCGAGGTCTATCGCACCGGCGACGTCGCCTCGATCGACGACGACGGCTATTTGACATATGTCGGACGCGCCGATGACGTCTTCAAAGCGTCCGACTACCGGATCTCGCCCTTCGAACTCGAAAGCGTGCTGATCGAACATCCTGCCGTCGCGGAATCGGCCGTGGTCCCGGCACCCGATGCTCTACGTATGGCGGTGCCCAAGGCCTACGTGACCCTTGTCGCCGGAGTGGAGCCCGATGCCGAAACGGCGCTGTCGATCTTCACGCATCTGCGCGCAAAACTGGCGCCCTACAAACGCATCCGCCGCCTGGAATTCGCCGATCTTCCCAAGACCATCAGCGGCAAAATCCGCCGTGTGGAACTGCGCCGCGCCGAGGAAGCCGCAACGTCGCGTCCCCCAGGCGAATTTCGCGAGGAAGATTTTCCGGAGCTTTCGGCCAAGGCCGAGTGATGGCTTTCGCTTCTACCGCGGAGTAGATTTGCCGCAGTGCAGCAAGGAGAGCGATTTGGACCAGAAACGCATCTATTTCGTCTGTGGTGGCGTGTTCACCGATGGCGCGCTGGACCACCTCGAACCCGACACAAAGCCTGACTGCTACGGCCCGTTCGACGACGAAGCGACAGCCCAGCGCATCTGCCTCGAACAAAAACGCCGCAACGTCGATATCTGCTGGCACCACCTCTACGTTACGTCCTGCCTCACCCCCGCCCACTGAACACAAGGCGTCCCGCGCATGGCCAGCAACACCGATTACGGCATGGACTTCGACCTTGGCGAAGAAGTCGACATGCTGCGCGACACCGTGCGGCGGTTCTGTGACGCACAAGTCGCGCCCCGTGCGGCCGCGATCGACCGGGACAACGATTTCCCGGCTGATCTGTGGACCAAATTCGGCGATCTCGGCGTGCTCGGCCTCACGGTGCCGGAAGAATGGGGCGGGGCAGGGATGGGCTACCTCGCCCATTGCGTGGCGATGGAGGAAATCAGCCGCGCATCGGCGTCGGTGGGTCTGTCCTACGGCGCGCATTCCAACCTGTGCGTGAACCAGATCCGCATCAACGGCACCGACGCGCAACGCGCAAAATACCTGCCCGGCCTGATCGCCGGCACCGCCGTGGGCGCCTTGGCCATGAGCGAGACCGGCGCCGGGTCGGACGTCGTCTCCATGCGCCTGCGCGCGGAAAAATGCGGCGATCGCTACGTGCTGAACGGCACCAAAATGTGGATCACCAACGGCCCGGAAGCCAACACGCTGGTGGTCTACGCCAAGACCGATCCGGAGGCGGGGCCAAAGGGCATCACCGCGTTCCTGATCGAAAAGACCATGCCCGGATTCTCCTGCGCCCAAAAGCTCGACAAGCTCGGCATGCGTGGTTCCAACACCGGCGAACTCGTCTTCCAGGACTGCGAAGTTCACGAGGAGAACGTGCTCGGCCGCGTCGGTGGCGGCGTGGCGGTGCTGATGAGCGGCCTGGATTACGAGCGCGCCGTGCTGGCGGCCGGACCGCTCGGCATCATGCAGGCCTGCATGGACATCGTGCTGCCCTACGTGCACGAGCGAAAGCAGTTCGGCCAGGCGATTGGCGAGTTCCAGCTCATGCAGGGCAAGATCGCCGACATGTACACAGTGATGAACGCCGCCAAATCCTATGTGTACACCGTCGCCAAATCCTGCGACCGCGGCAAGACCACCCGGAAGGACGCCGCCGGCGCCATTCTGTACGCGGCCGAAAAGGCGACATGGATGACGCTAGAAGCCATCCAATGCCTCGGCGGCAACGGCTACATCAATGACTACGCCACCGGCCGCCTGCTGCGCGACGCCAAACTTTACGAAATCGGCGCCGGCACCTCCGAAATCCGGCGCATGCTGATCGGGCGGGAGCTTTTCAAGGAAACCGCGTGATGGCGTTGGAAACCACGCTGGACACCAGGTCCGACGCGTATCGCGCCAACGCGGCCGCGATGCAGACGTTGGTGGACGATCTCCGCGCGAAAGCCCAGGTGATTGCGCTCGGCGGCAACGAGGCCTCCCGCAAGCGCCACGTATCACGCGGCAAGCTCCTGCCGCGAGACCGTATCGCCGAACTGCTCGACCCCGGCACGCCTTTTCTGGAGTTATCGCAGTTCGCCGCCTACGGCATGTATGGCGACGAAGTGCCGGCCGCAGGCGTCATCACCGGCATCGGCCGCGTGGCAGGGCAGGAAGTGGTGATCGTCTGCAACGACGCCACCGTGAAGGGCGGCACGTATTATCCCCTCACCGTGAAGAAACATCTCCGCGCGCAGGAGATCGCGCGCGAAAACCGGCTGCCCTGCATCTACCTCGTGGATTCCGGCGGCGCCAATCTTCCAAACCAGGACGAGGTCTTCCCCGACCGCGACCATTTTGGCCGCATCTTCTTCAACCAGGCCAACATGTCCGCCGAGGGCATCGCCCAGATCGCCGTGGTGATGGGGTCCTGCACCGCCGGTGGCGCCTATGTGCCGGCGATGTCCGACGAAAGCATCATCGTGCGCGGCCAGGGCACCATCTTCCTCGCTGGCCCGCCTTTGGTGAAGGCTGCAACCGGCGAAATCGTCTCCGCCGAGGATCTCGGCGGCGCCGAGGTCCATTCGAAAACATCGGGCGTGACCGACCATCTCGCCGAATCAGACGCCCACGCGCTCGGCATCGCACGCCGCATCGTGGGCGGCCTCAACCGCACCAAAACCACGAGCCTCAAGCTCGCCCCGCCTCTCCCGCCGCGCTACGATCCCGCTGAGCTCTACGGCGTCATCCCCGCAGACCGGAAAAAGCCGTTCGACGTGCGCGAGGTGATCGCCCGTGTGGTGGACGACAGCGCGCTCGATGAGTTCAAGGCCAATTACGGCACCACCATCGTGACCGGCTTCGCACACATCCACGGCATGCCCGTGGGCATCATCGCCAACAACGGCATACTGTTCAGCGAAAGCTCGTTGAAAGCGGCGCATTTCATCGAACTCTGCTGCCAGCGCGGCATTCCACTCGTCTTCCTGCAGAACATCACCGGGTTCATGGTCGGCCGCAAATACGAGGCCGGCGGCATCGCCAAAGACGGCGCCAAACTGGTGACGGCCGTCGCCACCGCCAAAGTTCCGAAATTCACCGTGGTGATCGGCGGCAGCTTCGGCGCCGGCAATTACGGCATGTGCGGTAGAGCCTACAGCCCGCGCTTCCTGTGGATGTGGCCGAACGCCCGCATTTCCGTCATGGGCGGCGAACAAGCGGCAAGCGTCCTGGCCACCCTGCGGCGCGACGCCATCGACGCCAAGGGCGGCACCTGGGACGCGGCGAGCGAGGAAGAATTCAAAAATCCCATTCGCAATCAGTATGAAACCCAGGGCCACCCCTACTACGCCTCAGCCCGCCTATGGGACGATGGCATCATCGACCCCGCGCACACCCGCCGCGTTCTTGCCCTCGGCCTGTCAGCATCGCTGAACGCCCCGATCGAGCCCACGCGCTTCGGCGTGTTCAGGATGTGATGGACATGTTCAGCAAAATCCTGATCGCCAACCGCGGCGAGATCGCGTGTCGCGTCATCCGCACCGCCCGCGACATGGGCATTTCCACCGTTGCCGTCTATTCCGACGCCGATGCCGACGCCATGCACGTGGCCATGGCCGATGAGGCGGTGCGTATCGGACCGCCCACGGCCCGGGAAAGCTACCTCTGCGGCGACATCATCCTCGAAGTCGCCCGCTGCACCGGCGCCCAGGCGCTGCATCCCGGCTATGGGTTCCTCTCCGAAAACGCCGATTTCGCCGAAGCCTGTGGCGCGGCCGGTGTCGTGTTCATCGGCCCGCCCGCCGCAAGCATCCGCGCCATGGGCGGCAAGAGCGAGGCAAAGGCCCTCATGGAGACGGCTGGCGTGCCCTTGGTGCCAGGCTATCACGGTACAGCGCAGGACATGGCCACGCTCACCGAAGCCGCCACGCGTATCGGCTTCCCGGTGTTGATAAAAGCCTCGGCCGGCGGCGGCGGCAAAGGCATGCGGGTGGTCGAACAGCAAGCCGATCTGGTCGCCGCCATCGAAGGCGCCAAACGCGAGGCAATCTCGTCGTTCGGCGACGACCGCGTGCTGATCGAGCGTTATCTCACCCGCCCCCGCCACGTCGAGATCCAGGTCTTCGCCGACACCCACGGCAATTGCGTCTATCTCTTCGAACGCGACTGTTCCGTCCAGCGCCGCCACCAGAAGGTCATCGAGGAGGCGCCAGCCCCCGGCATGACCGCCGACATGCGCTGTGCCATGGGCGAGGCAGCCGTGGCAGCGGCCCGCGCCGTGGGCTACGTCGGCGCCGGCACCGTCGAATTCATCGTCGAGGTCGACAGCTTCGCGTTCATGGAGATGAACACGCGGCTTCAGGTGGAACACCCGGTGACGGAGGCGATCACCGGCCAGGACCTGGTGCGCTGGCAGTTGCTCATCGCAGCCGGTGGCCGACTTCCTCTGCTCCAGCACGAACTTTCCATCGACGGCCATTCCTTCGAGGCCCGTCTCTGCGCCGAAGATCCCGCCCGCGGCTTCCTTCCATCGGTGGGCGTCCTCCAACGCCTGCTGCTCCCCACCGAAGGCGTGCGCATCGACGCCGGCGTCCGGCAGGGCGATCGCATCGGCGTCGACTACGACCCGATGATCGCCAAGCTCATCACCCACGGGCCCGACCGCGCCACAGCACTGCGCCGCATGTCCCGCGCCTTGTCCGCCTGCGTCGTCGTCGGCGTGCAGACCAATCTCGGCCTGCTCAGCGGCATCGTGAACCACAAGGATTTCGCGGCAGGCGACTTCGACACCGGCTTCATCGGCCGCAACCCCACGCTTTTGGAGCCGGCTTCCTCCCCCGAACCCGCCACCATCGCGGCGGCCGTCCTGTCGGTCCTGTCCGTCGAAATCGAAAACGCCGACCCCTGGGCGGCCAACGACGGCTGGCTGATGAACCTCGCTGGCCATCGCGTGGTGTCGCTCTCAATCAACGGTGCCCGCCTCGATGTCATGGTGTATTCCCAGGGTTCGGCATGGTTGCTCGCCTGGGACGGCCATTCGCTAGTGGCGCGCAAAACCGCCGACGGCGTCGCCCTTGATGGCAAGCGGGTGCGCGCGAGCGTGTTCCGCCACAACCAACGGATCGTGGTGACACAAGCCGGCATCAATCACCTGTTCGACCTTATCGACCGTCTCGCCCCACCGCTCGCCGCCTTGCAAGCCGGGGGCAAGGTAACGGCCCCGATCCCCGGCCGTGTCGCCAGCGTCCTCGTCACGGTGGGCGACGCCGTCAAACGCGGCCAGGTCCTGGTCGTGCTGGAAGCGATGAAAATGGAGCTGTCGCTGAGTGCGCCGGCCGATGGCGTGGTGGAGGTGCTGCGCTGCGCGGTGGGAGACATGGTGGACGAAGGGCGCGAACTCGTCACACTCGCAAGCTGAGGCTTTATTTGCTGCGTTGCGGTATAAACCCGGACCACGCAAGAAATGCATCACACATGGCATCCTTTGCGAAGTAACCACGTAGCCCGCGCCCAAAGCCGCGCATGGAAGCTGTTATTTTCTGTGGCAGCCTTACCACGCCTTGGTTGTGGCAATAAGACTGCCCTAATATTAGGTCCAGGCCACGGTGGAAAAAACGTCATGACACAGACGCTGGTCACGCTGAACGATAAATACGACATCGCGTCGCCTCGCTTCTACCTGACAGGCACCCAGGCGCTGGTGCGTCTGCCGCTGCTGCAACGCGCGCTTGACCTGCGGGCGGGACTGAACACCGCAGGCTTCGTCTCCGGCTATCGCGGCTCGCCGCTGGGCATGGTCGACATGCAGATGACCAGCGCCCGCAAGCCGCTCGAAGCCGCCAACATCCAGTTCCGCTATGGGCTGAACGAGGAGCTGGCCGCCACCGCCGTCTGGGGCACGCAACAGGTAACGCTGTTCCCCGGCGCCAAGGTGGAAGGCGTGTTTGCGCTCTGGTACGGCAAAGGCCCCGGCGTGGATCGCAGCGGCGACGTGTTCAAGCACGCGAATTATGCGGGAACCTCGCGCTCCGGCGGCGTGCTGCTGGTGGCCGGTGACGACCACGCCTGCAAGTCGTCCACGGTGCCACACCAAAGCGAGCAGGCCTTTGCCGCCGCCTCCATCCCGGTGCTGGTGCCGGCCGATGTCCATGATCTGCTGTTCCTCGGCCTGCACGGCTGGGCCATGTCGCGCTGGTCCGGCCGCTACGTCGGCTTCAAGACCGTGGCAGACGTCATCGACTCTTCTGCGAGTGTCGCTTTCGATCTCGATGGTTTCAGCATCGTCCGTCCCGATGGCCCGGCGCCGGATGTCCATATCAGGCTGCCCGACCCGCCGCTTGAGCAGGAGGCGAGGCTGTTCGCGCACGGGCTTCAGGCGGCGCAGGACTACGCGCGGGCCAATGGGCTGGACCGTTTGATATTGGCAGGCAAGGGCGCGCGCATCGGCATCGTCACCGCCGGCAAATCCTACCACGACACGCGCCACGCGCTAGCCATGCTCGGCGTGGACGAAAGCGCCGTCCGACTGTTGAAGCTGGCGCTCACCTGGCCTGCCGATCCCCGCACGCTGCGAGACTTTGCCGAAGGGCTCGACGAGATCGTGGTGGTCGAGGAAAAGGCGCCACTGATCGAGCAGCAGGTGCGTGATGCGCTCTACGACCTCGCACATCGCCCCGTTGTGGTTGGCAAGCACGACCCACGGGGCCGCGTGCTGCTGAAACCGAACGCCGACCTGTCCGCCGCCGAGATCGCAGCGGCCTTGGGTGAGCGGCTATCCGGGTTCATGGAGGCGCAGCGGCTCCAGGAGCGTTCTGCGTTCCTGCGCACAGGCCTGAAGGCCGCCGACGGCGTGGTGCCATCGGCCGAGCGCAAGCCGTTCTATTGTTCGGGCTGCCCGCACAACACGTCCACCAAAGTCATCGATGGCAGCAGGGCCTTGGCCGGAATCGGCTGTCACTACATGGCCGTCTGGATGGACCGCAGCACCGACACCTTCAGCCAGATGGGCGGCGAGGGCGTCGCCTGGATCGGCCAGGCGCCGTTCACCGAGGAAGCGCATGTGTTCGCCAACCTCGGCGACGGCACCTACTTTCATTCAGGCCTGATGGCGATCCGTGCCGCGGTCAGCGCCAAGGTCAACATCACCTATAAAATCCTGTTCAACGACGCCGTGGCGATGACCGGCGGGCAACATGTCGATGGCACGCTGACAGTGCCGCAACTGACACGACAACTTGCCGCCGAGGACGTCGTGGCCATCGCTGTGGTGACGGACGAACCTGAGAAATATGAAGGCGAGACTGGCTTTGCACCCGGCGTGAAGGTGTTCGAGCGGCACGTGCTGCAGGATGTCGAACGGCAATTCCGTGAAACCGCTGGGTGCACCGCGATCGTCTACGACCAGACCTGCGCCAGCGAAAAGCGCCGCCGCCGCAAGCGCGGCACGATGGTGGACCCGAACAAGCGGGTCTTCATCAACGCCGCAGTGTGCGAAGGCTGTGGTGACTGCTCGCGCACATCGAACTGCATGTCGGTTGCGCCGTTGGAGACGGAATTCGGCACCAAGCGGCAGATCGATCAAAGCTCCTGCAACAAGGATTTTTCCTGTATCGACGGTTTCTGCCCCAGCTTCGTGACCATCGAGGGTGGCACGCTGCGCAAGCGTGCACCGTCCGATCTCCTGCCGGACGGCGATCTTGTGGAACCTGTCCTGCCCCCGCTCGATCGTCCATGGAGCATTCTACTGGCCGGCGTCGGCGGCACCGGCATCGTCACGGTGGCGGCCTTGCTGGGTGTGGCGGCGCACGCAGATGGCGTGCATGTGTCAGTGCTGGACCAGATGGGCCTGGCGCAGAAGGGCGGCAGCGTCTTCAGCCATGTCCGTATCGCCCGAAACGAAGCGGATCTGCACGGCTTGCGGGTGGGCCTGGCAGAAGCCGATCTGCTGCTTGGCTGCGATCTCGTGGTCGCCGCCTCCCGCGATGGCCTGGCGTCGATCCGCCCCTCGACGCGCGTGGTGCTGAACACGCATGAGGCGCCAACCGCGCATTTCGTGATGGAGCCAACAACCACGCTGCCGGCTGGGCTGCTGAAGCGCGACCTGGTGCAGGCCGCCGGTGCGGCGCAGGTCGACATGATCGATGCCACGGCCCTGGCCGAGGCGCTGCTTGGTGATGCGATAGCGTCCAATCTGTTCCTGCTCGGGTTCGCCTGGCAAAAAGGCCTGGTCCCCCTGCGCCACGATAGCCTGATGACCGCCATTCGCCTCAACGGCACTGCGGTCGCCGCAAACGAGGCGGCCTTCGCATGGGGCCGCGCGGCAGCCATCGATCCCGCGAAGGTGGCCGCCGCGGCCGGCGTTTCGCTGACACCTCCTGTGCCGCCCACGCTCGATGCGCTGATCGCCACGCGCGAGGCGCATCTTCGCGCCTATCAAAGTGCGCGCTATGCCAGGCGCTATTCCAAACGCGTCGCCCGCGTCAGGGAAGTCGAAGGCCATTTTTTCTCAGGCGGCACCGTGCTGACCGAGGCGGTGGCGCGCGGACTGCACAAGCTGATGGCCTACAAGGACGAATACGAGGTGGCACGCCTGCATGCCTCCCCGGAATTCCGCAAGGAGCTGGAGTCGCATTTCGAAGGAAATACAAAACTGTTCTTCCACCTTGCACCGCCAGGCTTCGCCAAACGCGACCCACGCACCGGCCACCTCCAAAAGCAGCGCTTCGGCGGCTGGATGATGTCAGCGTTCCATCTCATGGCGCCAATGCGCATTTTGCGCGGTACCTGGTTGGACCCGTTCGGCCGCGCCGCGGAACGCAAGGCGGAGCGGGCGCTGATCGGCGAATATGAAGCCCTGGTCGACGAGATCCTGCAGCGCCTGTCCCCGGCCAAGCTTGCGGTGGCAGTCGAACTGGCGTCCTTGCCGCAAGACATCAGAGGCTTCGGCCATGTGAAGGAGCGTGCACTGCGCGACGTCCGTCTGCGCTGGGTCGGGCTGCTCGCCCGCCTTCGCGCATAACGATCAGCGCATGACCGTCAGCGCATCGCAGGTGGCCGCAGAAACGCGAAATCGACGCCCTTGTCGGCCTGCGTGACCTGATCGAGAAACAGCCGAAGGTAGCCGCGCTCGGCCCCCGGCGGCTCTGGCGGGGCACTCCAGGCAGCGGCGCGTTCGGCGAGTTCGCCGTCTGACACAAGAACATCCAGCGTGCGCCTGGTCGCGTCCAGCCGAATGCGATCGCCGTTGCGCACCAGCGCCAACGGGCCGCCGATGGCGGCTTCGGGGGTGGCGTGCAGAACGATGGTGCCGAAGGCCGTGCCGCTCATACGGGCGTCGGAAATCCGCACCATGTCCTTCACCCCCGCGCGGGCGAGCTTGCGCGGGATGGGGATATACCCAGCTTCCGGCATCCCCGGCGCGCCCTTGGGTCCGGCGTTGCGGAGAATCAACACGTCATCCGCGTTGACGTCGAGCGCTTCGTCGTCGATCCGGTCGGTCATGTCCTCGATGCTGTCGAACACCACGGCGCGACCCTCATGCACCATCAGGGCAGGCGTCGCGGCCGAACGCTTCAGAAGCGCGCCGCCAGGGATCAGGTTGCCGCGCAGCACGGCCAAGCCGCCACCGGAATGGATCGGCGCGTCGCGGCCGCGGATCACGTCCTGCCCAGGCACATATTCCGCATTGGCCACGATATCGGCGAGCGTGCCGCCCGCCACGCTGTGCTGGGTGGTGTCGATCAGCTCGCCCAATTCGGCCAGCAGGCGCGGCATGCCGCCGGCCCAGTGGAAATGCTCCATGTAGTGGTTGCCGGAAGGTTTCAGATCCACCAGCACCGGCACCTTCAGCCCCAGCGCATCGAACGCATCCAGATCGATGTCGATGCCAAGCCGACCCGCGATGGCGGTAAAGTGGATTAGTCCATTGGTGGAGCCGCCGATCGCCTGCAGCACCGTCAGCGCATTGGTGAACGCTTCCTTGGTCATGATCTTCGCCGGCGTCATGCCATCGCGTGCCAGTCGGATTGCAGCCGCGCCCGATGCCTCCGCCGCGCGAATGCGGTCGGCATGGGTTGCAGGCACGGTGGCAGCGCCGGGCAGGCACATGCCCAACGCCTCGGTCATGCAGGCCACGGTGCTGGCGGTGCCCATTACCATGCAGGTGCCCTTGGTGGGCGCCAGCCTGCCGCTCACCTCGTCCATCTCCGCCTCGGTGCGGTCGCCGGCGCGGAACTGCGCCCACATCCGCCTGCAATCGGTGCAGGCGCCGAGCACCTCGCCCTTGTAGTGGCCCACCAACATCGGCCCGGTGGGCAGCACAATGGCGGGGATGTTGGCGGACGCCGCACCCATCAACTGCGCCGGAATGGTCTTGTCGCAGCCGCCGATCAGCACCACCGCGTCCATCGGCTGGGCGCGGATCATCTCCTCGGTGTCGATCGCCATCAGGTTGCGCAGGAACATGCTGGTGGGATGGGCGAAACTCTCGTGGATGGAGATGGTGGGGAATTCCATCGGCAGCCCGCCAGCCAGCATCACGCCCCGCTTACAGGCCTCGATCAGGTCAGGAACGTTGCCGTGGCACGGATTGAAATCGGAATAGGTGTTGGTGATGCCGATGATCGGCCGGTCCAATGCGTCGTCGGA